>CBKWFZ010000543.1:0-3572 GCA_966673785.1 uncultured bacterium | reverse complement strand
GGCCTGCCGGAGTGCTTCATCCTTGGGAAGTCCTTTGGCAAGGTTCCTGTAAAAGCCGGCCATGATGTCCGCAGTAGTCTGATCCTGCGACGGCCACAGGCTCGTCAGCATACTTTCGCAACCCGCATACGCAAACGCGCGCGACAAGCTCATAACTCCCTCCCCCTCCCGGTATGCGCCGGCACCGGTGTTACAGGCACTGAGCGCTATAAGCTTTGCGCTCAAATCAAGATTGAAGATTTCATACGCATGTAAAAGTCCGTCCTCCAATGAATCACCGGGCGAAAAATACAAACAGGAAAGATTCGCGTTGTTCTCATCAACGGCGGCATGGGTCGCCAGGTGGATAACTCCGGCGCTCTGAATCTGCGTCCTGAAATTAGATTCTGTGGCATCGTCCCCCAGGAAGATCGCACCCGGAAACGAACCCGATATTTCCTGTACTTCCCGTAGCGCGTAGGGAATATTTCCGGGCAATCCCCTTTGCGCGACCACCTGACCTTCGAACTGTGGCGCAAAACCGGCGAATGCACTATTATCTTTGCCCCTGGACAAAGCGCGACTGTCCAGCATCAGCGCCGCGGAAAGTCTGTAACTGAAATTAAATTTTCGTATGGCGTATTCGAGGTCCCGGAATTTTCCGCCGTTTGCAGGTGCGGTCAGTATCAGCTCAAACGGAATATATGCGAGTATTCCATCGGGAACGACGATGATCCGTTCCGGTGTCATGCCGCAAGCCTGCAAAGCCGGTTCAAGAATTTTCGTGTATAACGGGTAAGCAACACGCAGGAACGCTTCGTTGTTCCGGTTTCGCAGGCCCGACAGCATCTCCTGAAGTTCATGCTCAATGTCATCCTTCAGTGAAATAATGCCTGCATGTTTTCGCGTCGCATACAATACGTATAACGCGCTGTCTCCGGAAAAAAATTCGAGAAACAACTCGTCCGGGGCTAGTCCCCGCTTCAGCGAGGCAATTGAAATTTCAGGTGCGGCATACTTCGCATGAAAGTATTTCGGGTTATCAGTCTGCAGCTTCAGCTTAAACGCCTCAAGCTCACGGCGCGTCTCAAACAGGCCGGTCTGCCACCGGTTGATTTTCAGGGAATCCTGTTTTTCACCCTTTACCCGTTCGTCCAGCATCTGCTCCTGGTAATAGGCTACCCGGCTCAGCAACCCATTCTCCGTGTTGAACAGATTGTCTTCGGACGATAACGCGCCTTTAACCTGCGACGTCTGGAGCGACTCAAGCAGGAGACGCGATTTATTCTTTTCCATGATGCCAAATGCAACATCGTCGTACGTGGCATCCCCGGAAACATCGCGCAAAAGCAGGGCCGCGCGTATGCTTCGTTCGTAGAGCGACTTACTGTTCTCCGCGAGATACGATTTCGACCGGATATCAAGCAGGTCAGTTCTCACGCTTTCGGAGAACTGCACAGCGAGCGCGTACGTTTCGTTGGCGAGCTCAAGCATGTTCCGATCCTTCGTTTTTTCAAACTGCTTCATCAAAAGATCAGCTTTCTTCGACAGATGCCGGATCAGATGGACCTTAACGTTACAGGGGGCATCAATCGTCGGGTTATCCCTGATGTTGTCGGTATTGAAATCGTGAACGACAGACCGAAGCGCGGACTGCGTGTAGCCCAGCGCGGCGGTCAGGTTACCGTTGATTTCTTCAACGTCCGCCATCTTGATATAGGCTTCACCTGTATTGGGGTGGAACGGCCCGTGAACGTCAAGATTCATTTCAAGGGATTGCCGGTAGAAGTCCGATGCCTTGTTGTAATCTTTCAGCTCAAACCAGGTATCACCGATGTTCTTAAGCTCCGTTGCCACACGGCCGTGCTTGTCACCGTATTCAGCGCGAAAAAGGACAAGTGCTTTTTCTTTATATGCTAACGCCTCATCATACCGGCCAAGACGGGTGTAGGTCGTACCGAGTCCGCCCATGATCGTAGCCAGCGAAGACTTACCGGTGGATTTTTCGTTCTCGTAAAGGGATAGTGCGCGAAGCGTGTACTTCAGGGCGTTTTCATCGTCACGCAAGTGGTGATACAACGTTCCGATGTTATTGTACACGGGCGCCATCGACCGGAATCGCGGTGCTATCGCGCTCCTCTCCTCCGCCGTATATCGCTCGCCAACTTCAATACTCTTCTTATAATAATCAAGCGCCATGTCATACTCTCCCATATGCCGGTACATCACGCCCAGATAGTTATATGCGTCACTCATGAGCAAATATTCAGAACCATGGTGCGCAGTGATCAGGTCGGCGTATTTCCGGTAGTACGTAACGGCTTTTATCAACTGTCCGGAATTCCCGTGCAGCACGCCCATGATACGGGTAAGGTTAATGAGCTTGTCAGGTGCCGTATTACCCCGCGTGATATTGATGTCGTATACAGGTTGTTCGTACTTCAGTGAATTGAAAGCATCACCGGCGTAATAATAAAGCTCGGACAGTGTCGTGAAAAAGAGTTCCCGGTTGTCATCCAGGGAATCGACTTTGCCGGCGATGGGTTCGTATTCCAGCAGCAGCGAAATCGCCGGATCGATCTTTCGCATCGCGATCATTGCCTTTCCCGCGTTTGAAACTGATCGCAGGGTTTCGCGATGATCTGAGGCCTGCGTATATAAACGCGCCGCGTGTCGATAGTGCGTCGCAGCGCTGTCGAACATTTTCTCCGCGAAGAATCTGTCAGCCTTTTCCTTATGATAAGAAGCCTGGTCCGGAGTCTGCGCCTGCAATACGCCAACGCCAGCCAGGCAGATAAAAGCAAGAAGAAGGTCTTTCATAACCGGCTCGGGATAGGATACTTAACCTTCTAAGATAAACCCAAAGATCCCCCGAACCAAATCAGAATCCCGGTACCTGTTACAGCTTAACGAATTCAACCCTCCGGTTAGCCGCCTTACCTTCCGGGTTGTCATTTGGAGCCACCGGTTGGGATTCACCTTTACCGTCAGTTTCAATTCGACCCGGAGAAATTCCAAACAGATCCGCGAACGCCTTTTTTACTGCAGCCGCCCGGCTTTTGGACAGCGCGAGGTTGTGGGCGTCGTCACCGTCAGCATCCGTATGCCCGATGATCTTTATTCTCACGTCGGGATTCGCAGTCAGCACCCCGGCAAGTTCCTTGATCATACCCATCGATTCCGGTTTTAACCTGTCGGAATTCACATCAAACGTAATCGCCGTTGTCGAAAGCTTGCCCTCGCTGATAAGTTTGCTGCGCAGATCCACACCGCCTTCCGCGATCTTCATGTTCTTAATGAAGACACGGCCTTCCTTGAAGTCGTTTGCAAAACCCTTCAATTCGAGTTTCATCGTCTGCACGGTTCCCTTTGAAACGAACGTGGGGAGATCGACGATCTTTTCATCGTCAGCCCACATCCGGAAGCGCTTTCCGTTTACAGCAATGGATATACGCATCCCATTCAGTACTCGCTCACGAAGATCGGGACGCATCTGGTTATTGATAACCGTCGTGCCATTGATCCTGTTCCGGACCGTGACCGTGCCGATACCATATTGTACAAGTGGAATGCCAAGCCTGGCAAAATTTTTC
>CBKWFZ010000542.1:0-3586 GCA_966673785.1 uncultured bacterium | reverse complement strand
CCTCACAACATCCCTTCTTCTCAGCACGACTTCCCCCAGTAGTACGGACATCCAGTCAACAACTTCATCGGCCCAGTTCGGAGAAGGTGTCTATGCTGGTACCGGCGGTGGTGGAACGAAGGGAGTCTGAGTATTCACACACCCGCGCCGTTACAACTCAACTGGCCACCCGAAATCTGAGCGAAGGACGGGTAGCCATGGTGTTGATGTCTCTGCTATCATGGTATCCTAAGTCAGTCAATTTGTACTGCGCATAGTTATCTCCGGAATCCCTCCCGCATCTGTTTCGATTCCGTCGTATCTGCAATGGTTGGGAGCTATCTGTCAACAGGTTCGGGAATGCTTTCCATGATTCACGGATTTAGTCCAGGGAAACTGCTCAAGTCCATCGGGAAAAAGACGGGCATCAGCTTTGGCAAGCTGACAAGGCTCGATCCCCTCCGCAGAGAGGAGTTCATTCCAACCGCGCTCGGATCCGTGGACGATGTGACGTTCTTTTAGAAAGAGCGCAACCCGGCAGTGACGTTATTCTGAACAGTAGATAGGGGTGGTGGGGTGAAGTATTTGCGCGCGCGCAGGAATGAGACAATTCACCCGGTCGGATCCCGGAAGAAACCTGCAGCATGTAGGCTTGCGTTTTTGTAATGCCCGGGGTCGTCGTAAACACGGTCAACGCCGCAGACGCAGCCATAATATTTCAACGGATTAATGCGATAACCGACCGGATTGATTCAGCAAGGTCGGTCAGATTCTGTTGTTTCCCAATGTAACCGATGGCTCCAAGATAACTGGTCTCATCCCGGTCGGACTGCTTGTCGGAGGCTGCATAGATGCAAACCGGTATGCCACTAAGCGCTTTCGATCCCTTCAACGCTTTTAACATCTCCTTGCCGTCACGCTTCCGGAACTCCAGGTCGAGGAAGATCAGGTCGGGCCGCTGCGCGTCGTTGTCAAGCAGGAACTCCAGGGCTGACTCCGTACTGAACGACCGCAGACACGTGTGTGTCGGATCGATGCGTCGAACAACTTCGTTAAAGGTCTCGTGTTCGTTACGGTCGTTATTAATGTGCAATATGGTCATGTGTCAATTTGATCGCAGTGATGGTCCGGAGCGCGTTGTCATTACCTGATTATTCGCTCTACCGTTTTCGCATCCATGCCCAACAGCCGGCCTGCTTTACGTTTGTTGAAACCCGTTAACTCCATAGCCCTCAGGAAACTATCCGCACGTATCATGTTTTTCGCTTCATTTGTCCCGGAAAATTGTAACGGATCATGAATTGGCTTAACTGGTTCCATGAAACACCATTCGATATCTTCCCGGCGGATTACCGTTGACTTTGCGCTCAACGCGGTTCGTTTGATGACATTCCGAAGTTCCCGCAGGTTGCCTGGCCACCCATACTGGCGGAGCGCTTCGATCGCTTCCGGTGAAAGTCCGGTCAGATTTTTTCCCAGCTCATGATTTGCCTGCGACAGAAACAGCTCCGCATAGAACCTGATGTCATCCTGCCGCTCACGGAGGGGCGCGATATCCAGTGAAAACTCATTCAGCCTGTGATAAAGATCCTCCCGAAAGTTCCCCTTCACGTTCCGGTTCCAAAGTCTGGTGTTGCTTGCAACGATCAGGCGGACGTCAACTGAAATCTCCCGCGTATCGCCAACGCGTCTGATCACTCTTTCCTGTGTCATGCGAAGCAAGGACACCTGTACTTCGTACGCGAGATTCGCAATTTCGTCAAGAAAAACTGTTCCGCCTTTCGCAGCTTCAAACACACCGGCCTTATCGGCAATGGCACCGGTGAACGCACCCTTTACGTGTCCAAACAGGGTGCTGGCAGCCAGATCCTTCGACAGTGCCCCGCAATCCAGTGCGAGGAACGCCTTACTGCTCCGCGAACTTTGCTTATGGATCTCACGCGCAAACGCTTCCTTTCCGCTACCACTTTCTCCATAAATAATAACAGAATAGTTGGTAGGCGACACGATCCGAATTTGTGCAAGCGCCTTTTGTACGAACTCCCCATCGCTGAAAACATAATCATCCTGCAGCGGTGCCGTTGCCGCATTGCGTTTCACCGGCGCAGGAACGTAATCCTCAATTCGTTGAGCGATGGCGGCAATCAGTTCTTTAGTGTTCAGTGGCTTCATCAGATAATCCACCGCCCCGGATCTCATGAAGTCGACGGTGTTCCGCACGTTGGGATAGGCCGTAACGATAATGACAGGAATTGCCGGAAAGCTGTCAACCATCCGGGCAAGAAGTTCGACAGCATTCTCCTTTCGCAGGTGCAGGTCGCAGAGAACAAGTTCTATCCCTTCCGTAGAAAGCAGCTCAAAGGCTCTGGTGGCCGTTCCGGACTCGAGGCAACGAAAGCCATTCTTCTCCAACTGGCGTTTCGTTAACGTCCGGAAGTCTTTATCGTCATCGATGATCAGGATAGTTTTCATGCGGGGTCATTTGAGTGATTAAAAGAAAATCTGAACTGGATCCGGGATTTTCATGCGTTAATACACTCGTTCCCGGCAAGTACTTCAATGGTTCACCAGGGTACTGGCGATGATCAATTCAGCTCTGTTGACGGGTCTCTGCGGACCTGTTCTGCGGTTTTGGCTTGGACTGTGCGACGACGAGAACACGCGACAAAAAACTTGTATTGGTCAGTTTTTCGATCGCTTCCTCGGCCTCCGCGTCGTTGGGCATCTCTACAAAACCGAATCCGCGTGACTGACCCGTGATCTTGTCATTGATGATCTTCGCCGAGGTTACTTCGCCAATTCCGGAGAATAACTCTTTCAATGCGCTTTCGGTGGCAGAATCGCTGATGTTTGAAACATAAAGGTTCATAAAATGAAGTTTTAGCATGGATAATAAGACGTGAAAACAATCTCAATTGAAAGAATCGGAGCGGAATCGTTGATCTTTTGGAAGACTAATCCGGAAGGATAATTGGAATTGAAAGACAAAGATACCTGAATAAACAATTAAACAACCGGACTGGTGGAGAATAACTTTACTGTTGCAATTGTGCAGAGTATAAATAAACCCGTGTTTACCAGGGTTATCCTCAAAGACGGTCCTGGCGTTCATCCCGGACGGGAACAAACCGATTTCACCGGTATCAGCTTTCAACGCGCCGCGTCACGAGGTTAGCGTTGCCGGAACAATTGGCGCACCCGATGCGATGTATTTGCCAATGCCGCTGAATTCATCAGGACTTGCAAGCTTATTCCAATGAAGTGGGGGAATGAATGGCCTACCTTCACATTGCCTGATGAAGCGTGCGTTGCGACCTGCACCAGAATCCGACTCCTGAGCCTGCATGAGCCGCGATTCCTTTCAACGTTCGTTCCCTGAACACGATCAACGACATAGTGCCTTCAACAAAGCCCCGGTTCACTGTCTGGTAAAGCCGAATCAGCGACAGCAACAGAACAACGAGTAAGTGAAGAAACCGGTAACGCAGGCGTGACTACTTCTGCGAATTTTTATCTTTGCCCCGGTGTTATAAATTCCGTTAATCAGATCATGAAGAAAATCGGATTTTTATCATTCGGACACTGGGCAAATCACCAGGGATATCAG
>CBKWFZ010000541.1:0-3592 GCA_966673785.1 uncultured bacterium | reverse complement strand
CGTACTTTTCCAAAGGAAATTCGATAAGGACGCAGATCCATGAACTCCGAAAGAATGGCGCTTACGCCGACCGAAGGATAGAAATATGACCAGTTGGATGCCGGCAACGTGCTGGACCAGTCGTTACGCGCCGTCAGATCCAGATAAAGCGCCTCGCGATAAGCCAATTGGGCCGATCCGAACAAACTCTGCGATTCCTTTTCTTCGATACGGCTTGCAACCGTATTCAGACTTCCGATCGAGTTGGAAAGATTGTACACTCCGTCGATCACCAATTGTCCAACCTGCGTGAAGTTACGCTTGTAATAATTTGTTCTCAGCAGCCCCCCGGCCATGACATTCAGCCGCAGCGTGTTCGTCAGATCCTTTCCATACGTTACCATGATGTCGGAATTGGTCTCCTGACTTCGAAGCACCTCTTCAGAGTACTGCCCGTAAATACGGTTTCCATTTCGGACGCGTTCGTAGTTGATCACATTCACACGGGTGTCGGACCATAGATCGGTTCCTGTCCGGATCATGATGTTGAGGTTGGGCATCACTTCATAGTTCAGGGATACGTTTCCAACGATGCGGTCTTTTTCGTTCGAGTAAGGCAATCGCTCCTGCACCATGAATGGGTTCACGAAATAGGTATGCTGCCAGTTGGGAACATCGCCGTCTCCCGGGCGGAGGATATGCACATCCGCGTAATCGTTGTAATTCTTCAGCCGGCCCCAGTCAGTCTGGCGATGCGCCCATATGAACTGTTGACCATCCTGATAGCTCCTGTTGTCGGAACCGGATTTAATGTATTCCGCAGAAATCGTAGCTGATAATTTCGATGAGAGATCGTAGACGGTATTGAGCTTGAAGTTGTTTCTCCAGTAATTGTTCCGGTACATGATACCGTCCTGGTCGAGGCGCCCGACAGAGATCCGGAAGCTTCCTTTCTCATTTGCTCCGGACAGTGCAACGTTGTTCGTGATCGTTTTCCCGGTTTCCCAATAGTCCTCCCAGTTGTCGGGAACCGGAGTAAGGGGTGCGACCTCGGTTCCACTCCACCAGTGGCGCACCAGCCTGCCATCCATCGGCGCACCCCAGCTTTCGTCGGTGCCGTCGGTTCCGGTGAGCGGCGCGCTCAGCCCATAGGCCTTGCGATATTGTTCGATGGCTAACGGATCCGATATGGGAGCGCTTCGGCCGTTGGTATACCATGTCCGGTATCCATTGCCACCACCGTAGGTATTCTGAAATTCCGGTTTCACCGCAGGTTCCTCGAACACAACGTTAGCGTTAACCTCCACCAGCATGCCCTTCGTTCCCGAGCCGTTTTTTGTAGTGATGAGGATCACGCCGTTCTGGCCTCTTGAACCATACAACGCTGTTGCACTGGGTCCCTTCAGCACCGAAATGCTGGCGACGTTGTCCGGACTAATCTCCGACATGCCGCCGCCAAACTGCTTGCCTTCGTTTTGTGACTGTTCCATGGGCACGCCATCAATCACAAACAACGGTTGGTTCACACCGCCGAGCGATGATTGTCCGCGGATCTGAATATTCGATCCGCTGCCCGGGCCGGCATTCGGCGAGATTCGGACACCGGCGATCTTACCGGAAAGACCGTTGGCGAGGTTCGGGGCCCGTGCCTCCACCAGTGCATCGCCGCTTACGTTTTGCAGCGAATAACCGAGGGCATCACGGCTCTTCTCGATTCCAAGGGCCGTCACCACGACTTCAGACAACTCGGTCATGTCCATGATCATCGCGACGTCAATGGTGGAACGTTCCCCCACTTCGATCTCCTGCGTTCTGAGTCCGATAAACGTAAACACAAGCGTACCTCCGCTTTCCGGCACGGATAGCGAGTAACTTCCATCCACGCCGGAGTTGGTTCCGATCGTAGTTCCCTTCAGAATGACATTCACTCCCGGGATTGCCGAGCCATCTTCCTTCGACGTGATCTTTCCCGAGATCACGTTTTCCTGCGCCCGCGCAAAGAGGGCGGGCAACAGGAAAAGACATGTGAGTAGCGTCCTTCTCATATTGGTCAGTTTAGGTTAATGCGTGTTGACGAATCGAACCTACGATATTAAATTCCGCGCATCAGGTGATGAGAAGAAGAATGGTAAGCAATAGCAGATTGCAACAAAATTTTATTCGTCAGGCACAAACGATTGAATGTTAGCCAGCAAACGGTGGAAGACGTTATTGTTGCTTCAATGTTAAATTTTCAACTTTTTATGATGAGTGGCAAAAATGAAGGATGAGTAACCAATATTTGATATGATTTTCATCACATGACGGTATTAAATAACCCTATCACACAAAAATCAATCACTTTAGTCGAGTGGTAAGGGTCTTTTACGATCCGTAAGATCACTAGAGGGGCTGCTTTTTCGCAAGGTCGCGAAACTGTTGGATAGGCTTGAACGGACCATACTTATGCTGTTGTTCCGGGAATGTATCGACGTATGGACCAAAAGGGTGATCGACGGGTTTAGTCGTCATGTCGGGCCAGTCTCCGGTAAGATCGCGTTGGGGCCGGTTTCTGGAGTTAACATATGCTGCGACGTCCCATGCTTCTTCATCTGTCAATACTGAGCTGTCATATCGGACGCCCAAGGGCATGTTATAGCGTACAAATGCTGCAAAGCGCGAAAGTCTGAACAATCCGGCTCCCGTGTTATAGCTGTTGTTTCCCCAGAGCGGAGGATAAATATACTGGCGTTGGTCTTCCGCCATCTGACCCGTCCCCCCGGACGTATGGCATACCGTGCAATGGCGTTCGAATACAACGCGTCCGTGAACCGTATCCGCGGGTCTGTCAAGGAATTCAAGCCGCGGAAGGCCGGTGCCGGGTTCTTCGCCGGTACGCCCCGCACCAACGGACTTGATATACGCAACAAAGGCCGTGAGTTCGCGGCTTCCGGGATCTAGTGCTTTTCCGTTGAGACTTCGTTCGATGCAGTCATTGACCCTTTTCTCTACGGATTCCACCGTACCCGAACGGGCCCGAAATTTCGGATACGTTGCGGCAACAGCGAAGTAGTTGTTCCCATATGATTTCGTGCCTGCTTCCAGATGGCAGTTCTGACAATTCATGCCGTTCGTGGTCTGACTGACGATACCCCGGGGACCGAGATAATAGGCGGTTCGGGTAACAAGCTCCCTTCCGTAGGCAACCTGTTCGGGATCGGCGGTGATGGCGGAATCAGTTCCGGCCCTTGCGCCGATCCCGGACCGACTACCCCACCAGGTGAAGATCACGACACCTGCCGCAACGACAAAAAGGAATGCGACGGAAAACAGTCTAACGGATCTCACGCGTTTTGCCATTGGTTAGGCATTCAGCATCGGCCTTCAGTTCTCCTTGATATACCCCCAGCCGTCACGTTGTTTCATGACAATTTCCATGATAGCATCCGGAACTGTCTGGACGCCGGATACGAGGTCGTTTTGCGTTAGGTTCAACCGCTTCATCGTAGCGGAACATACTTTAAATGTGACCCTCGGATCGGCGGTTAGCGCGGCGATCCTCTTGCCAACACCGGCATTCGTTCTACGAACCATGGCGATCGCGGGTCCATAGATGACAACCTCGATCTCCATG
>CBKWFZ010000540.1:0-3599 GCA_966673785.1 uncultured bacterium | reverse complement strand
TTAAGAACTATACTAACGAAGATGAGGCGCACGCAGACTACAAAAACACTGACGTTATTATTTCGATCATTCTGAAAGAAGAAAACAAGGCTTTCAAAGTTGAGAAATATGAACACACGTATCCGCATTGCTGGCGGACCGATAAGCCGGTGTTGTACTATCCGCTTGACTCCTGGTTCATACGGACAACGGCGTTAAAGGAACGCATGGTCGAGTTGAACAGAACCATTAACTGGAAACCGGAATCAACAGGCACCGGACGTTTTGGCAACTGGCTGGAGAATCTGGTAGACTGGAACCTGTCACGTTCACGCTACTGGGGTACACCGCTACCCATCTGGCGCACAAAAGACGGAAAGGAGGAGATCTGCATTGGCAGCATAGCGGAACTCAACAACCAGGTTGAGCGCTCGATAGACGCGGGTTTTATGAAAGCTGCCTTGCCCGCCGATTTCGATCTGCACCGCCCGTTCGTGGACGACGTCGTCCTGGTAAGTTCAACGGGAGAGCCGATGTATCGCGAACCGGACCTGATCGACGTATGGTTTGATTCGGGCGCGATGCCGTTCGCGCAATGGCACTTCCCGTTTGAAAACAAAGAAACTTTTGACAGCAATTATCCGGCTGACTTCATCGCGGAAGGCGTCGACCAGACCCGTGGCTGGTTCTTTACCCTTCACGCCATCGCCACGATGCTTTTCGATAATGTAGCATTTCGCAACGTTATCTCTAACGGTCTTGTGCTGGACAAGACCGGTAACAAGATGTCGAAGCGCCTTGGCAATGTTGTCAACCCGTTTGAAACGATCGAGAAATTCGGACCGGATCTGGTCCGCTGGTACATGATCGAGAACGCACCGCCCTGGGACAATTTGAAATTTGATTTCGACGGAATAACGGAAGTGCAGCGCAGGTTCTTCGGTACATTGTACAACACGTATTCGTTCTTTGCGCTTTACGCGAACATCGATAATTATGTCAAGGACGAAAGGAGCGTCGTTTCCGCCGATAAGCTCACCCACCTTGATCGGTGGATCTCGTCGAAGCTGCAAACACTGATCCGCGAAGTAACCAGGGCATACGAAGAATACGAACCCACGAGGGCCGCACGGGCTATACAGGATTTCGTCAACGATCACCTTTCCAACTGGTATGTGCGCCTGAACCGGAAACGTTTCTGGAGCGTACGATCCACGAGCGTGAATGGTGAGCTTAGTGACGACAAAAAAGCAGCATACGAAACGTTGTACGAGTGCCTCCTGGTAACGGCGCAGCTGATGTCTCCTATCGCACCGTTCTTTGGCGAGTGGTTGTATCGTAATCTGACCGACAACATCCGCGACAGGGCGATCGCCGGGCAGACACCGTTACGGCACATTTCGGTTCACCTCACCGATCTTGTCCGCCCCGATGAAAGGCGGATGGACAGCGAGCTTGAAAAATCAATGGACTACGCCCAGAAAATCTGCTCTCTTGTCCATTCGATCCGCAAAAACGCCAAGATCAAGGTAAGGACTCCGTTGCAGCGAATCCTGCTACCCGTTCTTGACGCCTCTTTCGCTGACCGCATCCGCTCCGTTGAGAATATCATCCTCGCGGAAGTGAACGTGAAGGCCATCGAATATATCGACGACACGTCAGGGGTTTTGGTCAAAAAAGCAAAGCCGAACTTCCCTCGGCTTGGCAAGCAATACGGACCAAAAATGAAAGAGGTTGCCGCCGTAATCAACGCATTCGGGCAGGACGATATCAATACGCTGGAGAAACACGGATCCCTTTCCCGGAGTGGTTTCGAACTCGTCGTGGAAGACGTACTGATTACATCCGAAGATATTCCTGGCTGGTCCGTGGCAACGGAAGGTGGGGTAACGGTTGCGCTGGACATAACGATAACTGAATCGCTGAGGCGTGAAGGGATCGCGCGTGATTTCGTCAATCGCGTGCAAAACCTCCGTAAGGACATGGGCCTCGAGGTGCTGGATAAGATCGGTATAGAAGTCGAGCGCGACGGAGAGGTCGTGACTGCGGCACTCACCGAATTCAGCGATTACATCAGTACGGAAACACAGGCCCTGAGCCTGGAACTGAAAGACAGCCTCTCCGGAGCAACGGAAGTAGACATGGATGAATTTATGGTAAAGGTAAAGATCAGCGTGAAAACGCAACGCTGAACATACCCGCTTTCCCTTCGGGGATATTTTTAAAGATACAGGAATGAAAATCTATAGGTATTTTTTGCTGGCCATCGTTGTGATCATCATCGACCAGACGTCGAAGCTGCTTATTCATTACAATATGAATCTCCACGATGAGATCACCGTTATCGGTAATGACCAATATGGCTTCAAGCTGCATTACCTTTTAAATCCCGGAATGGCATTCGGCATCCGGTGGAAAAGTGAATTCGGCAAACTGGCCCTGACCGTGTTTCGCATCGCTGCGATGTTTGGTATCGGCTACTATTTGTGGCGAATGGCGACGCGTCACGCGCATGCGGGATTTCTGTGGAGCATGGCGCTGATCCTCGGCGGCGCCGTTGGGAATGTCATAGACAGTACCTTCTATGGCGTCCTGTTAAACAACCATCCTCCCGACTCACCCACGCCCTGGTTCCATGGCCAGGTAATTGACATGTTGTATTTTCCGCTTTTTGATTTCACGATTCCGCACTGGGTGCCACTCAAGGGAGGAGATTTCTTTACTTTCTTCAGTCCTGTTTTCAACATTGCCGACTCATCCATCTTCGTTGGCGTTGTGATCATCCTGATTTTCCAAAAACGATTCTTCCGGGAACATCTCGATGAAGACCATGGTCATCACACGGAAGATAACATAGCCACAATACCTGAAGAACCACTTCAAACCGACACCCCAACAAATCAGGAAAAACCTGAATCTTGATAGGGAAAAGGACTATATTGGCTGCCTGATTTTGCCTGTTAATCAACCCTAAACACAATGCAGCAGCTGAATGACTTTTTAGTCCTGATCGATAGCTATCTTGGAGGACATAACTGGTTCGTCTACTTTCTTCTCGGCACTGGCGTCTTTTTCACATTCTATCTCAGATTTCCTCAGATCCGTTTTTTCAGACATGCACTGCGCATTGTTACAGGTAAGTATGACAAGGCCACAGACGTTGGGGATACTTCTCACTTCCAGGCCCTAGCAACCGCGTTATCAGGAACAGTAGGAACCGGTAACATCGCCGGCGTGGCGCTCGCGATTCACCTCGGTGGACCATCGGCACTTTTCTGGATGCTTGTGACCGCGTTTCTGGGTATGACAACAAAATTCGTTGAAGTAACGCTATCGCATAAGTACCGCGAGAAAGATTCCAAAGGACACATCGCGGGCGGACCGATGTACTATATGAAGAACGCGCTCAATGCCAAATGGCTGGCCGTGATCTTTGCCATTGCGACAGTGTTGTCGTCGTTCGGCACCGGAAGCCTTCCGCAGATCAATAGCATTGCCAATGCGGTGTACACATCTTTCCCGGCAATCGATCAGTGGATCACCGGACTTGTGCTCGCTGTTTTACTTGGCTTCATCATAATCGGAGGTATCAAGCGCATCGCGAAGGTGACGGAGAAACT
>CBKWFZ010000539.1:0-3616 GCA_966673785.1 uncultured bacterium | reverse complement strand
CCAAAATTCTTGCTTCCGGTCCCGGTAACATCAGAAGTGCCGTTGAACACCAACGGACTTGCGCCCGGCGACAGGACCCCGCCATTCACTACCCAGTCTGCTGTCACCGTCATGGTAAAGTTTCCGGTTGCCAGCGCCCCCTGTTCCAGGTTGACTTGCACTGCAGAAAGATTGCGCAGCAGCGAAACAGAAGTCGGATTATCAATAATAAGATTAATCCCGTTCGGATGACCGTTGCCGATTTGCTGAGCGGCCACGCCATTATAAACGATTGTGCTACCCGCCTCGTACACGCGACTTGCCACCACGGTTCGAACATTCCCCTGCGAGTTGTTTGCCTGAATGGCACCAAGGGCATTTGTCCCGGCGCCGTTAGTCGCTCCGACGGCCAGCGTTCCCCCTGTTCGAAGCCTGAAAGTGCCCGAATAATTTGAAACAAAGCTTGTTCCGAGATCCAGCCTTGCGCCCGGATGAATTGTAAAATTCACCGCTCCAATAAAGACCGGTGTGCCTGAATACTCCGTATCCCCTAAAAATTCAAAATAACCACGGCCTCCGTTGTTGGTCCGAAACTGGCCAAGAATCTGGACATCCGAGTAAAGATTTAAACGCGTAAAAGCACCGCTAGCATTGCCGAGAAACATTCGTCCCGACGGATTGGTATACAGGAAGTCTCCAGCAACATTAAATTCGACCGATCCGGCGCTTGCCAGGTAAATGTTCACTGAAGAAGAACTATTTATAAAATCTCCGGCTATGTTGACCACGTTGCCGGTTCCACCGTCAGAAAAATAGAGAAGAGGATCGCTCTGGACAACAAGATTTCCCCCAACATCTAACGTGTTATTTGACGATACCCCAAAAACCTTAAGGCGGTAGCCGCCTGTCGACCCGATTGTCAGGTTATTTCTTACCGTCTCCAGATTCCCACCGAGATCCAGATGGCTCCGCTGCCCGGGGCAATCCCAGATAAAATCGTAGTAGTTCTGGTTGAGATTGCCCGGTATAACGTCAGGTGTCGTCAGTCGGCGGATTTCGCAGAGTGATCCATCCTCCCAGTTCGCTCCAATGACGGTTCCAGCGCTGAAGAAGTAATTATGGCTATAGATACCTCCATTTTGAATAGTCGTCGTAGCAGAAGTCAGGACTGGTGAAGAAACCGTTCCGGTTTCCGCGGTAGTGGCGCTCTGACTTAGCGCAAGTCTTCCTGCAACCGTCAAAACCCCCGTCTCAGCGCCATTGTTTTCAATTACCAGGTCTGTCCCCGCACCGTTTGCAATGGTCATAAGACCACCAGAAAGGACACGGACGGTAGCCCCCGCTTCAATCGTCATCTGATCGATCGAGACGCTATATCCTGCGGGAATCTGCACTACATCGCCGCTGCGAATTATGATTCCGGCCGAATTCCCGCCAACCGGAACCTTACCACCCAACCACGTTGATCTGAGGTTCCATGGTCCGCCACCGGTACCATTCGACCAGATTTGCGCGAACCCTGCCTGGGACAAAGAAATCAGCCAGACAGCAAAGATTAAAGACTTTCCCATTCTACATGACAATTATTGCCGGAATTAACGAGATGTAAGAAACGCAACCCGCTCTGGCAAAAGCGAAACTTGAGAGGGGCAAGAAGGTTTCGACCGGGGCCAAAGGTTACGCACAAAGATAAACATCCACTACAGCAAAAATGACATAAAAATTTCTGCATCGCAAGGATAAACATTCAAATTCTGACAATGTGCCCGTGGACTCCTGTTTCATCGTTGTCATGATTGCAGGCTCCCGAAAAAAACAATTCAAAGGTCACCTGCACCTCGCCCCGGGTATGTACACTATGGTTTTGCCTTTCTCGCGACAACATACAAGGTGTTCCAGGCCACCCGATCCGGTAGAATAGCTGAACGGAGAGCCAGAAAGAATTTTCTGATGGCGCCGAAAGTCTCATGCTTCAGATAGCCTATCGTAACCACCTCGAACCCCTTCCGTTCCAGCAATGTTCGTATCGTGTATTCACAAAACCAACACGTATGCTCTGCGTTAACCCTCAGGCCACCAGTTGCGGCATAGATAAAGTTTGAAATTCGCAGGCCATTCGGAGTGGTAAGTAGCAAAAAGCCATCATCCTGTAAATGTCTGTGTGCACACGTCAGGAAATCACCCGGGTTATCGAGGTGTTCAATCAGTTCCCCTGCATGCACCAACTCAAATTTTCGATTGAGTTCGAAATTCTGAGCATTGCCATAGGAAACATCGAACGCATCATCTATTTTTTTGATTTCCTCGATACTTCGAGCATCGAGATCGATTCCATAAAGGCTACGGGAAATCGATTTGATGTGCTTGTGCATCCAGTCGGGCTTTTTGAAACCCACCGCGCATCCAATATCCAGAACGTCTTTTCCTTTGAAATACTTTTCTATCTGCTTAAAACGGGTGGCTTTTGTGCTTTTCACCCAACTTGACTGCAAAAATGATTTCTTCATAATATGATTCTTTTACTTGTCGGCCACAATTCTTTTATAAACATCCAAAAAGTCCTTTGAAAGGTTCTCGACGAGGTAATCCTTCAAAAAACTATTTCTGGCATTCTTTACAAACAATTCCCGTAGCTGAATATCTGAATGCAATTTTTCAATCGCCTCCACATATCCGGCGATAGAAAATTCCTTCAAACAGAATCCATTACTCCCGTGTTTGATTACCTCCGGGATTCCGCCAACATTGGATACGATCACGGGAACACCACAGGACATGGACTCGAGGATTGCGCCGGGCATGCCCTCAATCAGCGACGGAAGTATGAAGATGTCAGCGCTTTTCAGCAGCGCTATTGCGTCCGCCCTGTAGCCCCACAACCTCACATTTCGCTCAATCCCGAGACTTTTGATCCGCTTCTCAATCTCCTGCCGCAGAGGCCCGTCGCCAATGAGCCACAAGGTTCCCCGGCCGAAACGTTTTCGATATTCGCTGAACACATCGAGGAGGAAAAGCTGGTTCTTTTCAGGGACGAAGCTCGCAATGTTCACCAGCACCGGAGCGTCGGACAAATCATCGACATGGCCCCGATCTCCGCCCGAATAATCAAGACTTCCCTGGGTTATTGTCACTGACAGCCCCGCCAATTTCTCATTTACCCGAACAATATCATTCCGGCATTCCTCGCTGACGGAAATTACATAATCCACCCTGTTGAGCAGAAACTGGTTATAGTAGCGATGAATGGGACTTTTGAGGAAGTCCGACATCTTGTTTGCGTTCCTGAAGATCAATTTTGCCGGCCATCCAAAGAGCAACTTAGCGATCACCGCGTATTTCAGCGTATCCCCCGAATTGGCCTGAACAATGTCATAGTTGTTCTTCCTTATCAGCATGCCCAACTTCCTGATGGCATGAATATCCAGAAGCCGCATATTCCGATTTCCCTCCAGATTGATGAAGCGAAGTCTGAAATCAAGTTTGTCATCCGCGCCAAACAAATATGCAACATCCACCTCACACCCGGCTCTCACAAGTTCTTCGGATATCTGGCAAGTAAAGATCTCGGCGCCTCGTAACTGCCGTTTCTGAATTATCTGGAGTACCTTCATCTTTTCTTCAACCGCTCTTGTATTCT
>CBKWFZ010000538.1:0-3616 GCA_966673785.1 uncultured bacterium | reverse complement strand
GGTGGCAAAGAATCCAATCGCAGACCCGAAGACTGAAGCGATAACCAGAATGATAAAGAACCCTGCGTTCACGATACGGGTGATGTTCGCGACCGAAGCCCCCATTACCTTCCTGACACCGATCTCTTTCATTCTCCGGATGATATTCAGCGAAACGAGTGAGAACAACCCTGTGGCTGAAAGCAGCATCGCCACCACACCGAGAAATGCATACATGGCAAGAATGTTCTTGTTCACATCATCCCATTCCTGCGCTTCGACCGCAAGCATGTTTCCGTTGTAGAGCCGGTAGGGAAACAGCTCCTTCCACCTGGCTTCCATGTATTTATGGATATCCGGCGTATCCCTGACAGCCGAACTCACGACAAGTTGTGAGTATTGTTCGGGGCCGATATACCGGATCATGACAGGCTCCAACTCGCGCCAAAGACCCATGGTGTAGACGTCCTTGACAACGCCGACAACAAAAAGCCTGATAGAATCCTGGTAAACTAGTTCCTTTCCGATCGCTTCGTTCCACCCAAAATTTCGCACCAGCTTTTCGGATACGATCACCGATTCCCGCTTGTCGGTCTCCGAGTCTTTGATGAAATCCCGTCCTTCGACAAGGGTAAGATTCATGGTACTCAGATAACGATCGCCTACCTCGATAATGTCAACCTCTACTTCCTGCGTCTCGTGTCGCACAGGTTTATGGTCGCGATTAGAAAATATTCCGCTCGACGCGCCAGCCATCGACACAATTTTCGGATTCGACTGCAGAGCCGTCTGATACGCTTCAACTTCATCCGGATTGTCGAGCCAGGCAATAACGGATCCGTTCACATTAAATCCCAGATCATACTCCTGTTGATATCGCGCATTCTGCCAAAAGGCAATTGAACTCACGATAGCAATCAGCGAAATGGCAAATTGCCCACCGAGTAGGAACTGCGATAATAAACTTGTCCCGCCAAATCGCGTCTTTCCTTTCAGAATACTTATTGGCTCGAAGCTGCTGATATAGAAGGCCGGGTAACTTCCTGCCACCAGTCCTGCGAAAAGTAAAACACCAAACAGAAAAAGAACGAAAACGAGGTTGTCGCTATAATGAGGTGTAAGCCGCATGTACTCCCACATGAGGTTCCATCCATCGATAAGGTAACCCGCTATCACCACTCCTAACACCAGTGACAGCATGCAGATGAGCATTGTTTCCCCGAGGAATTGAATCACCAACTGTTTACGCATACTTCCCATCACCTTCCTGATCCCGATTTCTTTCAGTCTCCGTGATGAAATAGCAATTGCCGTATTGGTAAGATTAAAGCAGGCGATTAACAGGATAAGTATCCCCATGACGGCCGATCCGATAATAGCGGACTGGGGCGGTGCATTCCACGTCCAGGTATTAACCTGTGCGGCCCGATCACTATGAGCCATTTCCGGAAAATGATCAAGCACAAAATCCCTGATGATAAAATCCTCCTTCACTTTGTTATTATTTTCGACGTAAGGCTGAATTTGCTTCGCCACAACGCCGACGCGGGCAGGGTCGGGAATCGCTATGAATAGTGTTACCGCTTTCGTCCAGTCCTCATCGAGCACATCGTTGAATTCGTCCTTTGTGTTTTCAAAATTCATATACGCTTCCCGGAGATAAAAGCTTGAGTTCTGGGGCTGTTCCTTAAACACTCCAGCTATGCGAATTTCCTTCAGCTTCGTGCCATACACCTGCGTTATGGTTTTCCCGAAAGCGTTTTCCGGCGACCCGAACAAACGCTCCGCCATCTTGTCGGTGACAAAGACGCTGGATTTATCGGCGATTCCTTTTGGATCCCCGGCAATGAATTCGAACGAGAACATCTCAAAAAAACCGGGATCAACGTAGGCGAGATTGGATCTGAACAGGTTGTCTTCCTTCTTGAAGCTTGACCACGAGTTGAAGAAGCGCGTCGAATTTTCAACATCAGGAATATTTTCACGGATCACCCCGGAAAGCGGAAGCGGAACAAATCCGAATTTTTCAATGGTATTGTTGAATTCGCGGTTCGAACTGACGCGATATATCTTTTCACCGTTCTGGTGCAGTGCGTCAAAACCGGAATCATATTCGTAGGCAAAATATCCGACGATGCAACACCCGATAGCGATACTCATCCCTACTACATTGATGACGATGAACAATTTGTTCTTCATCATGCTTCTAAGGGCGATCAGAAAATAGTTTTTCAGCATAAAACAGACGATAGGTTAGTACCGAGATAGACTAACTCGCACGGGTTTGGGTTGCATGTTGCTTGACAAAAAGGTCCTGAGGGATCCGGAGCTGAGGGAGGCATCAATGTTGCCCGCGCTTCAAAACGCAGGCAACATGATCACTTAATCTATTCTGAACCTAAACTACTAAATATGGAAATGTTCCTTGATGTTCTCGGTAACCACCTTACCATCAAAGAGGTTTACAATGCGGTGCGCATAATTTGCATCGTAAGGTGAGTGGGTAACCATTACGATCGTTGTCCCTTCTTCATTGAGCTGCGACAACAGGCGCATTACTTCCTCACCGTTCGCCGAGTCCAGGTTACCGGTCGGTTCGTCAGCGAGTATCACTCTGGGCTTCGCCACAATCGCCCTGGAAATAGCCACGCGCTGCTGCTGACCACCTGATAATTGCTGAGGGAAGTGGTTTCTGCGGTGCATGATATTCATACGCTCAAGAACTTCCTCAACACGCTGCTTGCGTTCAGCCGACGGAACCTTCATGTAAAGCAGGGGAAGCTCCACGTTTTCAAAAACCGTAAGTTCATCGATCAGGTTGAAGCTCTGGAACACGAATCCAATGGAACCCTTTCTGAGTTGCGCACGCTGGCGTTCCGAATATTTGGCAACCTCATGTTCGCCGAAATAGTATTCTCCACCCGAAGGATTATCAAGCAAGCCGAGAATGTTAAGCAGGGTTGATTTTCCGCAACCGGACGGACCCATTATGGCGACGAATTCCCCTTCCTTGATTTCCAGGTTGATGTTGTTCAACGCTGTAGTTTCCACTTCTTCCGTAGTGTACACTTTTTCGAGATTCTTAAGTTTTATCATGGCGATTAATTACGATTTTGTTAGCGGTTTGTTTTGTTTTTATTCTTTGTCTGGTCGGGTTAATTCAGCAGAAGCACCTCAATATCTCCAAAGTTTTCATACGAAGACGTGATTACACGATCACCGGGCTGCAGCCCATCCAATACTTCAAAATGCTCGGTGTTCTTACGTCCCAGTTTGATGTTGCGTTTGACGGCACGATCTTCACCATCCAGCACGTATACCCAGTTTCCGCCAGTGTCTTTGTAGAAACCTCCGACCGGAAGCAGCAACTCTTCAGATGACTGACCAAGTTCGATCCGCAGACGCATCGATTGTCCGCGACGAATTCCCGGAGGCGTTTCACCAACAAAGTCCATGTCCACATCAAACCGCCCATTCTGGATCGTCGGATAGATATACATGATCTCAAGCGTATAGTCCTTATTGTTGAACGTCGTCGTAGCCTTCAATCCGGTCGAAATTCGGGGCAGGTACAATTCGTCAATGGGTACGCGAAGTTTGTAGCTGCCCACAATGTCAACCTGACCGAGTCGCTGAC
>CBKWFZ010000537.1:0-3621 GCA_966673785.1 uncultured bacterium | reverse complement strand
AAGCTTCTGGTGCTTTGCGGATTCAATGCCCGGGAAACACAGGTAAAGGTTAGCATTCCGGAGGAGTTGGCATCAGCGGCGGGTTTGAAGAGTACGGGATTGACTGCGCGTTCGGTTCTTGACAAGGAACTGGAGGCAACGGTGAGCGGACTGGTTCTGGACGTTACCTTACCGCCCTATGGCGCACTCATTTTTGAACTTAATTAACGAACGTAATGAACAAGATCAACGGCCAGCAACGTGTAATAATCGAGAATGTCCAGCCTGAAGTTGACGGTGGCTTATATCCCGCAAAACGAACCGTCGGTGAACGGGTGGACGTGACCGCTGATATTTTTTGTGACGGACATGACCACCTCCGTGCTCATCTGCTGTTCAGAAAAGAAGGGGAAGAACAATGGCAGACAGCCGAAATGGAGCACCAGGTTAATGACGTTTGGAAAGCAGCATTTACCGTCACCGAAAAAGGATATTACAACTTCACAGTTCTTGCCTGGGTTGATCATTTTGACACGTGGTATGACGGCTTCCGGAAAAAAGCAAATGCGGCTGTTGATGTGTCTCTCGAATTGCAGGAGGGCATGCAATATCTGCGGACATTGTCCAAAGGCAAGAACGCCGAGTTGGACGACGCAGCCAAAAAACTGGAACAGCCGTATGAACAGGCTGTTGCCTTCGTGATGAGCGATGCGTTTGGCGACATCGTTCACGCTAATCCGCTTATTGAACATCCGGTTATGCCGGAGCAGCAGTGGCGTGTGTTGGTAGAGCATAAGAAGGCAAACTTCAGCGCCTGGTATGAGTTGTTCCCGAGATCGGCATCGCTGGAAGGAAAACATGGCTCATTCCGCGATGTGATTCGATTGCTCCCGCGCATTTCTTCGATGGGTTTCGATGTGTTGTATCTGCCGCCAATTCATCCGATCGGAAAAGTGAACAGAAAGGGAAAGAATAACAACGTTAAATCGGAGCCGGGAGAACCAGGATCACCTTGGGCAATCGGGAGCGATGAAGGTGGGCACAAGAGCATTCACCCGGAGCTCGGTACGCTTGACGATTACAAGGCGCTTATCCAGGAGGCTAAAAAGCTTAATATTGACATTGCGCTTGACATAGCATTCCAGTGCGCTCCCGACCATCCGTATGTGAAGGCGCATAAGGACTGGTTTAAAATCCGCCCGGACGGATCTATTCAGTACGCGGAAAATCCACCGAAGAAATACCAGGATATCTATCCCTTCAATTTTGAAAGCGACGACTGGAAAGCGCTTTGGAAAGAGCTGCTTTCCGTAATCACATATTGGATCGACCAGGGTGTGAAGATCTTTCGTGTGGACAATCCGCACACAAAGCCGATTCAGTTCTGGGAATGGGCGATTGCTGAAGTGAACAAAAAGTACGACGACATCATCTTCCTGTCGGAGGCGTTTACGCGTCCGAAGGTGATGGGCTCACTGGCGAAGATCGGGTTCACGCAGTCGTACACCTACTTTACGTGGCGCGTACCGAAGCACGAACTCACCGAATACATGAATGAGCTTGTGTCCGGTCCGTCGCGCAACTACTTCCGGCCGAACTTCTGGCCGAATACGCCGGATATTCTTCCTTATCATCTTCAGCATCAGGGCGAAAACATTTTCATCATCCGGCTTGCCCTTGCGGCGACCTTGTCGTCGAACTATGGCATGTATGGTCCGGTGTACGAGTTTCTCGACAACGAACCTGTTCCTGCTAAAGAGGAGTATTTCAATTCGGAAAAATACGAGATCAAGCTCCACGACTGGAAGAAGACAAACCGCATGACCGATATCATCACACTGGTCAACAAAGCCCGGCATGAGCGCCCCGCGTTGCAGTCGACGTGGAACCTGCGTTTCTGCTTTATCGAGAACCAGAACCTGCTTGCGTATGTCAAGGCGACGGATGATCTCAGTGACATTGTACTGGTTGTCGTGAACCTGGATCCGCATGGACGGCAATCCGGCTATCTGCAACTGCCGAAAGATTACCTCAGGCTTGGCGATCATATCAATATCAAGCTTCACGACCTTATCATGGATGAACATTATACGTGGACGCAGGAGTGGAATTACGTGGAGTTGGATCCGTACAAAATGCCATTCCATTTGTTTAAATTACAAATCCACGAATCCTATTTATAACGCATGAGTGTTTCCAGGAACGGAGGCGATCCCCTCTGGTTTAAAGACGCCGTTTTTTACGAGGTATCCGTTCGCGCTTTTTTCGACAGCAACGGAGATGGTATTGGTGACTTCATTGGTCTTCAGCAGAAGCTCGACTACATTGAAGATCTCGGCGTCAACACACTCTGGCTACTCCCGTTTTATCCCTCGCCGTTGAAGGATGACGGATTCGACGTTTCCGATCACACCGATGTTCATCCGGACTATGGTACGCTTTCGGATTTTAAGCAACTGCTGAAGGAAGCGCATCGCCGCGGCATTCGGGTGATCACTGAACTGGTGCTCAATCACACGTCCGACCAGCACCCGTGGTTCCGCCGCGCACGGAAATCGAAACCCGGATCGCGCTTCCGCGACTACTACGTGTGGAGCGATACACCCGACAAGTACAAGGAGGCACGCATCATCTTCACCGATGCGGAGTCTTCCAACTGGACCTGGGATCCGGAAGCCAAGGCTTATTACTGGCACCGTTTCTACAGGCACCAACCCGAACTGAATTTCGAAAATGCCGAGGTGCAGCTCGAAATGATAAAGATCGTTGACTTCTGGATGAAGATGGGTGTCGACGGTTTCCGCCTGTCATCCGTGCCGTATCTTTTTGAAGAGGAGGGAACCAGCTGCGAAAATCTGCCGCAGACCCACCAGTTCCTTAAACGGCTCAGGGCGCACATCGATAAACATTACAAGGACCGGATACTCCTCGCGGAGGCGAACCTGTGGCCGGAAGATGCGGCTACGTATTTCGGCGACGGCCAGGAGTGCCATATGAATTTTCATTTTCCGCTGATGCCGCGCATCTTCCTTGCACTGCGGACGGAAGACACGTATCCCATCATTGATATTATCGAACAGACTCCGGAAACGCCGCTCAACAGTCAGTGGGCGCTGTTCCTGAGGAACCACGATGAGCTCGGTCTTGAGATGGTTACGGAAGAGGAAAAGGATTATCTCCTCAAGGCGTATGCGTCGGATTCCGACACGAAATTCAATTCAGGAATTCGTCGCCGGCTCGCGCCGCTGCTCAATAACGACCGCCGTAAGATCGAGCTGCTGAATACCATTCTTTTGTCGTTGCCGGGTACACCCGTTATCTATTATGGCGACGAGATCGGCATGGGTGACAATGTCTATCTCGGCGACCGGTTCGGAGTGCGGACGCCGATGCAGTGGAACATGAATCAGAATGCCGGGTTTTCGCATGCCAATCCGCAGCGACTTTTTCTGCCCGTGATAACAGATCCCGTGTTCAGGCATGAATCTGTCAATGTGCGAACGCAGGAAGAAAATCCTTCGTCGCTGCTCTGGTGGATGAAGAACGTTATCGCTATGCGCAAGCGCCTCAACATCTTCGGCAGGGGGGATATGACGTTCATCGACGGATCGAATGCGAAGGTGCTCGCGTTTGCACGCACGC
>CBKWFZ010000536.1:0-3623 GCA_966673785.1 uncultured bacterium | reverse complement strand
ATATACGAATCCATACTTTTCCCGGAGCGCCAGGTTCAGCTGCGAATTCATACCGGGTCCCCCGACCATGTTTACCAGCATGAACAGTGGTATCCGGTCCTCATGCCGGATAGAATACGCGTCCCTGCCCATGGCACATTTCGCCTGCTTTACAATGCGTCGAAGGATTTGTTCCTGCGCGGTATAGTTCGAGAATCGTTTTCGTCGTCCGTTCAGACACGTATTGCGAAATCCTTCAAGATACTTCCGCGCAAGGCGCTGCACTTCGTCATGGGAAATGTTACCGACACAGGAGAATACGATTCTGCTGGTGTTCATGTGATTCTTGAAGAAGGACACGAAGTCGCGCTTGCGAAACGACTTGATGGTCTCCTCGCGCCCGAGAATGTTCATGCCCATGGGATGTTTCTTGTAAACAACAGCTTCGAATTCATCCTGGAGCGAGTCGTCCGGACTGTCTTTATACATCGCCATTTCTTCCAGGATCACACCCCGCTCTTTCTCGAGTTCCTTCTCCGGAAAGATGGAGTTGAATGTGATGTCGCTGAGCACGTCGACGGCGCGCTCGAAATATTCCTTTCGAACGGAAGCATAGAATGCAATCTTTTCCTTGTCGGTATAGGCGTTCAGTTCGCCTCCGATAGAATCGAGGCTGCTGAGAATATCAATTGTTTTTCGCTTCCGGGTGCCTTTGAACGCCATGTGCTCCCAGAAGTGGGCAATACCTTGATTATCAGTATTCTCGTCCCTGCTTCCAACATCCAGTATGATTCCGCAGTGCACGATGGCAGTCGTAGGAATTCTTTCGTAAACGACCCTGATTCCGTTCGATAACCTGAAAATGGTACGGTCTTTCATAAGCTCAATTCCTTTATTTACCGTAAATGAAATACCAGGAGAAACCCGGGCATCCCGCAACCGGACATTCACGCCCGCCCGCGGTCAATCGTTCTGTCAACCTTAACGGTTTTTAGTATAATTAACAAACAATTTGAGTGGCACAACTATTGCCAAACGTAGTACGGGATTAAGGGTTTTTAAAGATTTCTTTTTTTACCGGTAGAATTTTTAACGATCCGTAATTTTCCTTTAGACTCTGACAAGAAAAGCGCGAAAACCTATGAACACGCAAAAAGTTAGAACCTGCTTTACGATGACGTTTACCGACGAGCAGTATGAACACGCCCGGTATTACATCGAGGACATGAAAAGACACCCCAACCGGGTGTTCTGGCAAGGAAAACAAGGGAAATCCGATGAGGAATTGATTATTGAGCAGATTGCGCACCGGATTTTGTCCGGGTTCTACAACAAAGACCCGTTTACAGCCGGCCGATTCATTATGCTCATGGACAGTTCAATGACCTTATAGCCGACCCAGTACTTTCCGGATAAGGTCCTCCACGACTTTGGCGTGGCCGGAAGCGAATTCGTTCCGGACCCTGTTAGCAATTATTGCATTAACGCTGAGGACGCGATGGTTAAGAAGACGGCCCAGGGCATAATAGCCAGCTGTCTCCATCTCAAAATTGGTCAACCTGCCATGCGTTCCAGACGAAAAATCGGTAAGACCGGTAAGCAGATCGGGATACCTTACCGGAATACGCAGACGCCGGCCCTGAGGCGCATAGAACCCGGGTGCAGTGATCGTATTCCCGCGGTACATATCAAACGCAACCTGCTCCAGTAGTTCTTCTGAACACCCAACGGCGTAAGGCACGAACGGGAGTCCAAGGTGCTTCTGCAAAGCAGCGCCGATTTCATTCTCCGCTGCACTTTGATCAAGCGAATAAAACTGCATCAGATTGTCAAAGCCTATCGCATACTGACTCACCAGGTGTGTGCCGACGGGAATATCTTCCTGAATCGCGCCGGAGGTACCAATCCGGATTATGTCAAGAGACCGATGAACCGGATTGACGGTTCGGCTGCGAAGATCAACATTCACCAACGCATCAAGCTCAGTAAGAAATATCTCGATGTTATCGGTTCCTATCCCGGTGCTGATCACAGACACACGTTTGCCTCTCAGCGTCCCGGTGTGTGTGATAAACTCCCTTTGGTTAATGCGAAACGAAACTTCGTCAAAGAATTTCGACACCTGCGCCACCCTGTTCTGATCCCCAACAGCAATGATTGTGTCACCGATATGTTCGGGTCGTAAATTGAGATGGTAGATGCTGCCATCTTCATGAAGGATCAGCTCAGCCGGAGAAAATGAACGCATGGGGTGAAGTGAATGATATAGAACGCGCTCATGCAGGCACGACTTGCGCCGGATTGCCAAAGACTGTTTCGCCGGCCTTGACGGATCCGATCACTACGGAACCTGCCCCAACACGTGCCCCTTTCCCGATTGTTACGCCTGATACGATCGTTACGCCTGACCCGATAAACGCGTCTTCTTCGACAATCACTCCGGGGTTCAGAATGCTACCAGCTCCGATCTGGACGAAATCACCGACCTGAGCCTCCATTCCAATGATGCTGCCGCTGTGAAGCAGACAGTGTTGCCCGATCGCCGCACCGGCACCGATCTTTACTCCCTGGTCGATGAAGTTGCCATGACCAATGGATGAAGATGAAGCGATGACCGCCGTCTTGTGAACCGCGTTAACGGGTTGAACATGGCGCTTCTCGTTTAGCATCTTCACCAGGGTTCGGCGAACCTTATTGTCATCGGAAGCGACAAACGCCTCACACTTCTTACCGATAAGTTTCAGAAAGCCATCGTCGTCGGTGCTCCCGAGAACGGTTACTGAATCAATTTCCGTCTGATGAAGCTTCTTATCGTCATCCAGAAAACAATAGATAACATTGCCATTCTGTTCGAAGATTTCCTTTGCTGCCCGGCCAATGGCCTGAGCTCCAAAAATGATAACCGGATTATCCATGAGGGCCAAAGGTAGAAGTGGCACCATTACGGTACAAGGACTTTCACCGTCTTTGCACAAGTCCTCTGAGGAAATTAACGAAGTAGTTGTCTGTTGTCATCAGAAAAACGAAAAACGGTAGCAGCCCGACACGGTATCGTGAAAGCGTTCCAAAATTCGGAGTTGAAAGCGCGAGGAAGGTGATCAGCAGTAAACAGTAAACGACACATGGAATGAACAGCGGCTCAATTTTTCGCGTTTGAAATGAGCGGATAACAAATCCGGCTGTGAGCACGACCAGTAGCGCGTTCTCCAATGCAGAAACCAGCTGCAGAAAACCATCCGCCTCCCATATGAAGGGCCGGTACAATCCGGATAGCATTGCCTTCGGTGCATGCATGAGTATACTCGCGACGTCTGGCGAGAGTCCCGGATAGTGTATCAGATCACCGGGATCAGAGATCTGCTCGAAAATTTCGTAGTTCGACACTACAACATCGAGGAATCGTTCCGGGTAAAAATTTGGGTGTACAAGGCTGGCGGAAAAGATGGGTATCATGAAGACGGCAAGCCAGATCACCGCGCCGACGCCCGGCCCAAACCTGAGACGCGGTCGTATCAATAGCTGCATGACCAGTTCGGTAAAGATCACCGGCAGCAGTACGGCCAGGTAATAGTATTTTAATCCCCATAGTATCCAAACGGCGGGGACGAGCAGTGTCCAATGCCACGGCGATACCGGTGCCCTGC
>CBKWFZ010000535.1:0-3623 GCA_966673785.1 uncultured bacterium | reverse complement strand
CTATCTGCGAACGAAGATTCAGCAATATCAGCTTGATAAGGTCATCAATATGGGTCGCATCTGGCGCCTCACGCATGAGGACATCGAACGCGACACACGCAAGCCGCGCATGTATGAGGAGTCATCCGCCGGGTTGTTGAAACACCTCGCTCACCCCAACGGCTGGTGGCGCGATATGGCGCAGCAGGTGTTGGTGCAACGCGGCGATAAATCGGTGGCTCCTGCTCTCATAGAACTCGTGAAGACCGCCGAAGATATCCGCACGCGTTTTCATGCGCTGTGGGTGCTCGAAGGAATCGGGGCGTTACCGGCGACACTGGTAAAGGAACTCTTCGGCCACGAGGAGCCGCGGATGCGCATGCAGGCGATGTGGGTTTCGGAGACCCTTTACAAGGGTGGCGACAAATCCTTCGAGAAACTTTATCTCAAGATGATTCATGATCCCGACATACACGTGAGGATGCGGGCGATGATGACATGTCGTTTACTTCAAATTCCGGGTACCGAAGCCGTTGTGAAGCAACTGCTTGCCAAAGATTCGGCAGAAGGCGTCCAGCTTGTTGGGAAACAGGTACTCGAACCGCCCGTCGTGCATTCGTTCTTCGGACGGAACTTCCCAAGCTTTACTGCGGAAGAAAAAGCGCTTGTGGAAGAAGGGGAGAAGATCTATCAAAGTCTCTGCGCCACCTGCCATGGCCCACGCGGGGCGGGAACTCCTTTTGGCGAAGGTAAACTTTTGGCACCGTCACTGGTCAACTCGGCGCGGGTGAAGGCTCATCCCGACTATGTTACGCGGATATTAATTCACGGACTCACCGGCGATATCAACGGCGAGTCGTACGGAGGCGGACTAATGGCACCGATGGGAAATAATACCGACGCGTGGATCGCCGCCGTCGCGTCGTATATTCGGACAAACTTCGAAAACGAGGCAACGCCAGTCGCACCCGATGACGTTGCACGGGTCCGGCGGGAAACGACGGCTCAGAAGAAAGCTTACACATTTACCGAGCTTTGGAGGGGAGTACCACAACCATTGCAGCCTGACGGAAAATGGAAGGTGACAGCGAGCCATACCGCTGAGGTAAGAAAGGGTAGCACGGCCACGCCGGCGGGGGCGTTCACATTCGAGGGATGGACAACCGGAGTCACGCAACAAACCGGTATGTGGTTCCAGGTAGAGCTTCCGGAAGTATCCAGACTGACTGAGGTCAGCTTCTTCTCTCCGGCAATCAGCCGCGGGTGGCGTGAGGGCTCACCTCCGCCAATACCTACGTATCCGAAAGAATATGACATCGAAGTTTCCACTGACGGCACGAACTGGACCAAAGTAGTTTCAAAGGGCAAAGGGATAAAAAACCAAAGCGTCATACGATTTACGCCTACTCCGGCTAAACTGCTGCGGATCACGTTAACGGCTTCCGAAGAAGTTGTTCACGGTGAACGAAGGGGTAAACCTTTCGACTATGAGGTTCCCTGGAATATGCGTGAAGTCAAACTGTTCGTCGCCGAATAACGCCAAACGGATTTGCTTGCCGGTCGTTAGGGCGTGTTTTCCAGTCCTGCTTTGTCTATATTGTACGAAGATCAAACTGCTGCATGGAGAGAGACCTGGCTGCCCACCACACGCTTATTTCAGATTTGTTTCCTGCAATTGACGCGGAAGCGGCGTGGACCCGGTATGCCTTGCCGGAGGAAGCGATCACGTTCTTTCATAAAAACGGTTACCTGTCAAATGTCCCGATTCTCGAAGAACACCAGGTGGTGCATCTTAACCGGGAGTTGGAAGAAGTTCAGGATCCCGACCATCCCGGACATTCGCTGTTCTATGAATTTCATTCCAACGAGTCTGGCGATCCGAATGCGGTGTTGTTTCACTCCCTGGGTCACTGGCGTATAGCGGAAGGGTTTCATGACGTGTTGTGGAATCCCGCGTTCGTTGTGCCTGCAAGCCAGTTATTGGGGAACCGTGCGGTGCGTTTCTGGCACGATCAACTATTCTGTAAACCTGCCCGTCATGGTGGCGTCGTGGCCTGGCACCAGGACTACAGTTACTGGACACGAACGATTCCGATGCAGCACCTGACCTGCTGGGTTGCGCTTGACGATGCCACGCGCGAGAATGGATGCCTGAGCTACATTCCGGAAAGCCACAAATGGGGATTATTGGAAAAGCCGGTTCTCGCCGGTGATATGAATGGACTGGACCGTTATCTTACACCAGATCAGCGTGCGCAGTTTGAAAAAAGGGTTTTCGCAGAATTGAAGGCAGGCTATGGGACTTTCCATCACCCGCTGATGGTTCACGGATCGTATGAAAACCGGTCGGATCGCTCACGAAGAGCTTTTGTGCTTAATGTATTCGCCGACGGGACGCTTTCAGATGCTGATACACCGTTGCTCGAAGGAACGCCTGTTATTAAGAAGGGGCAACCGATGCAAGGCCGGTTCTATCCGCTGCTTTATTCGCCGCCCGAAAAATAAAAACGTTCAAAGGGTGTAACGGAGGTCGAAAACCACGGTATTGCATAAAACGCCTGCGTATGATCAGAAATTACCTTACTTCCGTTATCCGGAACATCTCGCGGAACAGAGTATTCACCGCCATTAACTTTTCCGGGCTCGTAATCGGCATGGTCGCGTGCATGCTTATCATGCAGTTTGTATTGCACGAAGTCAGCTATGATAATTTTCATGCAAAAAAGGACCGTATCTATCGCGTGCAGCTTGACCGTTATGACAAGGGCGAAATTTCCACACGGTGGGCGGCCGGAGCTGCGGGGATCGGCCCGGACTTCAAGGCTAACCTGCCCGAAGTAAAAAGATATGTTCGCATGCACAGCGGCGAAGGTGTGTACGCCGTGGGCGATGTCTATTTCAAGGAGAAGTCGACATGGTATGCATCCGAAGACTTCTTTGAACTGTTTTCGATCAGGCTTCTCGAAGGAGTTGATTCCCTCGTGTTGAAAGAACCGTTCAAGATGGTTGTGTCTGAATCTTTTGCGCGCAAATATTTTGGCAGCGAGAATCCCGTCGGAAAGATCATCAGACAAAACGGCCAGACAGAATATGAGGTCACTGGTGTGTTTGAAGACCTCCCGGTTAATACGCACATGCACATTGATGCGCTGATGTCGTTCGAGAGCCTGAAAAAACTCTGGAACAACGAGATCACATCATGGAACTGGGACGGATTCATGACGTATCTCGAACTTCAGGAGAACGCCAATGTCGAGACATTGAAAAGCAAGTTTCCGGCGCTTACCGAAAAGATCAATGGCGAGCTGATGAAACGCTTCAACGCGGGCATGGTTTTCAATCTGCAGCCAGTGACTGACATCCACCTGGATTCCGACTTCATCGGTGAGTTCAAACCGAACGGAAACCGGCAATCGGTGTACTTTCTATCGATAGTCGCGGTGCTTATCCTTGTTATCGCATGGATCAATTACGTAAACCTTGCAACAGCAAAGTCGATCGAGCGTGCCCGCGAAGTAGGGGTAAGAAAGGTAATGGGCAGCGATCGCATACAGCTGATCCGCCAGTTTATTTTTGAATCTATACTGTTGAATGCGGGAGCAGTCATTGTTGCCTTTGTCGTTGTTGTGATCCTAACGCCATGG
>CBKWFZ010000534.1:0-3631 GCA_966673785.1 uncultured bacterium | reverse complement strand
TTTATCTCAGTGAGTACGTGCACAAAAGTGTACGCAGAAGCATTAAGCCGGCATGGGAAAGAGTAGCGGCGGTGCCGACAGGCGTATACGGTTTTTTTGTCTTGACCGTGGTTACACCTTTCCTGCAGTCGATACTGCCGGGAGTGGGCAGCTTCAATGCGCTCTCCGCCGGTTTGGTGATGGGCATCATGATCATTCCGCTGATCACGTCGCTGAGCGAGGACGCGCTTTATGCCGTACCGAAATCACTTCGCGAGGCGTCTTATGGAATGGGAGCAACGCGGTTTCAGACATCGTTCAGAGTGGTGGTTCCTGCGGCATCTTCGGGTATACTGGTTTCAGTTATCCTGGGCATCTCACGTGCTATCGGTGAAACCATGGTCGTCGCTATCGCCGCCGGACAACAACCCAACCTGACCTTTGATCCGCGAGAAGCCGTCGAAACGATTACGGCGTATATCGTCCAGGTTAGCCTCGGCGATGTACAGCATGGCTCGATGGAATACAAGACCATATTTGCAGCCGGTATCACGCTTTTCGTCTTTACCTTTCTGCTGAACAACCTCAGCTATTACATAAAACGCAAATACCAGGAGCGATATGAATAATATCAGGTTGAACAGGATTATCGATTCCGGATTCAAGTACTTCGGCCTCTGCTGCACATTCCTGGGTATAGCAATACTTCTGGTTTTTATTCTGAATATTCTGGATGAAGGTGTCTCCCGCATCGATTGGGATTTTCTCACCAATCTTCCATCGCGGAAGGCAGAAAAGGCGGGCATACTTCCCGCATGGACGGGAACAACGTGGATTCTTGGACTTACTGCGATCATCGCAATTCCACTTGGCGTTGCGGCCGGTATCTATCTTGAGGAGTATGGGAAGAAGAACAGGCTTGCCAATTTTATCGAGCTCAACATTACCAATCTCGCCGGTGTACCATCGATTATCTACGGATTGCTTGGTCTTGAAATATTTGTACGGATACTGCATTTTGGAGGAAGTCTGCTTTCCGGTGCATTCACGCTTGCATTGTTGATCCTGCCAATCATTATCGTTGCGACCCGCGAGGCACTCAAGGCCGTTCCGGGGTCTTTGCGGGAAGCGTCGTATGGTATGGGCGCGACAAAGTGGCAAACGATCTGGTACCAGGTTTTACCGGCGGCTTCCGGCGGAATTCTCACGGGAATTATCCTGGCGTTATCACGGGCTGTTGGCGAGACGGCTCCGCTCATCGTAATCGGCGCGCTTGCATACGTGCCGTTTGTTGCCAGGACTCCGATGGATGAGTTTACCGTATTGCCGATGCAGATTTTTAACTGGGTTTCCAGACCGCAGCACGCGTTCCTGGTGAATGCCGCAGCAGCAATCATTATATTGCTGGCGCTGACGTTTGTGATGAACGGAATCGCGATCTACCTGCGGAACAAATGGCAGAAAAAAATTAACTGGTAGTCACCGGCATGAAAAGAAAACTGATCGAAGCGAAGAAGGTAAACGTGTTTTATGGTGATAACCACGTGCTGAAGGACATCTCCCTTGGCATACGCGAGAACACCGTAACGGCGTTTATCGGTCCCTCGGGGTGCGGCAAATCGACATTCCTCCGGACGTTGAACCGGATGAACGACTATATCGACGGGTTCAAAAAGAAAGGAAAGATACTGATCGAAGACGAAGACATCTACGATAAGAAAGTCGTTGTGGAAGAGCTTCGGCGAAAGGTGGGCATGGTTTTCCAGAAACCGAATCCCTTTCCGAAATCAATTTTCGAGAACGTTGCCTATGGACTGAAAATTCATGGTATATCGGACAAACAGGTGATGGAAGAGCGCGTGCAGAAATCGCTAATGCAGTCGGCGCTCTGGGATGAGGTGAAAGATAAATTGCACAAGCCGGCGTTATCACTTTCGGGAGGACAGCAACAACGTCTCTGTATCGCCAGAACACTCGCTGTAAAACCGACGATCATCCTTATGGACGAACCAGCTTCCGCGCTTGATCCAATCTCAACAGCGAAGATTGAAGAGCTCATTCATGAATTGAAGGAAAAGTACACCATCGTTATCGTTACGCACAACATGCAGCAGGCGTCGCGTGTCAGCGACAGAACAGCATTCTTTTATCTGGGAGAGCTGGTTGAGTATGAAAAGACGACCGAAATATTTACCAATCCCAGAAACAAGCAGACTGAAAATTATATTACCGGAAGGTTCGGATAACCCGTCATCAACGTCTAACTTAAGTAGCAAAACAGTAACCAGATGTCCACACTTGAACTTGAATTACACGTATTAAAGGATAACCTCGTGGATATGCTTTCGCTGGTCAGAAACCAGATGGTGAAGTGTAAGGAGGCGATTGAAAAGAAGGACGTGGACCTGGCCGAAGATGTGATCTCCGGTGAAAAGAAAGTTAACGTTCAGGAAATTGCAATTGACCGCGACTGTGAAAGCATACTCGCGTTGTACACACCGGTGGCTACAGATCTGCGATTTGTGCTCGCCACACTTAAGATCACCAATGACCTGGAACGTATCGGCGACAATGCCAAGAGTCTCGCACGTTTTGTGAAAGGCAACATAAAGAAAATACCGCAGGAGCTTTTTCGGGAGTATGAACTGGTCGGTATGCTCGACGTATTGATCGAGATGCTCCGAGACATGGGGGAGGCGCTTCAGAACAGCGATACGAAACTTGCCCGGAAGACGACGAAGAAAGACGAGGCGCTGAACGACTATTACAAGAACGCGTTCAAGACTACGGTAAGCCTTGTGAAGGAGCATCCCGATGAGGCGAAGTCATTGCTCGAGCTGCTCGGCCTTGCGCGCAACCTTGAACGCGCAGGCGACCTGACTAAGAACATCGCCGAGGAAATTGTGTTTCACATCGAAGCAAAAGTCCTTAAGCATAAGAAGGACCGTTAGAAGCGGGCACCGGTTTTTTGCACTGACGAGAAAGACCGATCGATATGCCTGCAACAAAAAGGAAAACAGTCCGGAAAGCGACTTCGCGCAGCCCGGAACCCCGGAAACGTGGTGTAAAACCCGCACTCAAAAGTATCTCAGAAACTACAACGAACTAAAGACCTTCGAGGGAAAGCGGTACACCGGTATGAAGGTCGGACGATCGCACAAGTGGTATTATGATCAGGGCGAATGGCGCGAAAAAAAGCGGACACCTGACCAATGGGAGTTTAACCACGCCGTCACCAAGCGTCGCGCCGGTCGTGCGCCCGAAGGATCCGGAGTGACTGTGGGAACGGAGTACCACTGGTACATACTCGCACATCAGCACGTTCGGAAACTGAACGCAAACGACTACACGACAGCAATGACTGGCATCAAGTTCAAGCTCGCGCACAAACGCGCAGGCAGTGAGAAGTGGAGCACCGGGGAGCAGGCACAACGTCGAAAATTGATAAAGCTGCACAGGAATATGCTTGCAGATCTCGAACGTCAGGAATAGATTACTCCTTCCGTGCGCTGTCCTTCGTCTCTTTCTCAGACTCGGGCTCTTTGCTTGCGTCCATTACCTGCGGCGGCTGTGGCGTATTTTCAGGAGGAAACGGCTCCCTGATCCGCTTTTCGTCCGGCGTTCTCTTTTTGTCGTCGTCCTTGTCGTTTTC
>CBKWFZ010000533.1:0-3632 GCA_966673785.1 uncultured bacterium | reverse complement strand
ATTCGTATTAATAGTTCAGACTAAACCCCATTAAAATCCAACCTGCAATCCAACCACAATACTGCGAGCCTGAGGGAATTGTCCGTAGTCAATACCAGCGGTAAGCTGATTTGTCCCCGCGTTTCTGTTTCCGATCTCCGGATCAAATCCACCTTCATATTTGGTAATGGTTAACAGATTCTGCATCGTGGTGTAGATCCTGAGCCTGTTTACAGTATTCCTGGTAAAAGAGCCAGGAGATGCGATGTTATAACCAATGGTCAGGTTCTTGACCCTGAAATACGATCCGTCCTCCACGAAGCGATCAGAAGCTCTCGCATTCTGGTTAGGGTCTCCTGATACAGCTCGCGGCACATCCGTGTTGGTGTTTTCAGGAGTCCATCTGTCCAATACGGCACTTCCGGCATTAAACAATCTCGTCATGCCCTCCAGATCGTATTTAACGATGCTGTATATCTCATTTCCGGATACGCCCTGCAGGAACAGTGAAGCATCGAAACCTTTCCAGTTCGCAGAGAAGTTTATGCCATAGGAAAAGTCAGGAAGGAAGTGTCCGATGTTTACTTTATCCTCCGGGGTCAACGCACCGTCGCCGTTTACATCCCTGAAACGGATGTCGCCAGGACGCGCATTAGGTTGCAGTGTCGTGGGGTCACCCTGCTGGAAAAGACCATCAACAACGTAGCCATTGAAAAATCCAATCGGTTCGCCGACTTTGGTCAGGGTCAGGTTATCCCCGTACCAGTCGCCTTGCGCAATGGTAGTACCTTCATCGCCGAGGCTGATGACTTCATTCCTGATGAATGAAATATTTCCTGAGATGTTGTACTGGAAATCACCCTCGGCCTTATCATAGCCAAGCTCGATTTCAATGCCTCTGTTCTCCACTTCACCTACATTGTCGAATGGATTCCCATCATAACCAAATGAAAGCGGGATCGGGCGCTGAATTATCATGTCTTTTGTCTTGTTGTTGAAATATTCAAAGGACATGGTTAGCTGATTATTGAGAAGCCCGACATCAAGGCCAACGTTGGCCATATAAGTCGTCTCCCACTTCAGATTCGGGTTAGCCATAGTACGAATGGTATAACCCGTCGCAGCTGACCCGCCGAACCAGTAAATCTGGTTACCTGTGATGGTGGAAATCGCTCCATAGTCAGAGCTGGTATTGTTTCCGGTGACACCATAGCTACCTCGCAGCTTCAGGTCACTTATGAAATCGGCGGTTGCAAGGAACGGCTCTTCGCTGACGCGCCAACCTGCTGACACCGCCGGAAAATTACCCCACTTGTTACCAGATGTAAATCGGGAGGAACCATCGCGTCTTAACGAAGCACTGACAAGGTATTTGCCGTTGTACTCATAGTTTACTCTTCCAATATAGGAGATCAGGGCGGACTCACTTTTGTTTCCGCTGAATCCAATCCGTGTCAAACCAACAGGTTCTGTGATCTCATTCGAGATCGCGTTCTCACCGTTTCCGGAAATTTGTGAGAAGTTATTCGTCTGTTGTTCTGCAACCAGCGTAGCCGTTATCGAATGGTTTCCGAATGACTTATCGAACGTGAGCTGGTTGGTAAGCAGCACGGAAGTGAAGTGTTGACGGTTCTGATTAACCTGAGCTGCGGCTCTATTGGAATATCCGCCGGTGTTGTAAGCCGGAAGATGGCTCCGCTGGGTATAATCAACGTAGTCAATACCTGCTTTGAATCGGTAGGTTAGGAAATCGAATATTTTGACGTCCGCATAAACGTTGCCAAGAAGTTTCAACCGTTGCTGGTTTTGCTTATCCATCGTCGCAATCCGGACGGGGTTCTCCGGGTCAGATCCATCGACCGACTGCGCACCCCAGAAACCACCGAACTGGTCAGGGCTGTAGATCGGGAAGTAAGGGGAGCTACGAAGCATATGCTGCAACTGGGTCCGGCCACCGGATTGTTGCTCGACAAGGCGCTCGTCGTATGCGCCGTAAAAATTCTGGCCGATCGTGACGCGATCCGATATCTTGTGATCAGAGTTCAACCGGAAGTCACCTCTCTGGTAGCCAGTACCCAGCATGATGCCCTCCTGTTCGAAATATCCGAAAGAGGAGAAATACTTCGATGATGCAGTTCCTCCGGCAAGTTCAACCTTGTGCTGCTGGAGTCGGCCTGACCGAAACATAACGTCCTGCCAGTCGGTATTTGTCTGCCGGAAGGTCTGAGAAGTTTGAGAATGAATTGGCTGATCAAGACCATTCTGAATCCTGCCGGGCACGCTCTGTCCAACAACTCTGTCGGGGTCGGTTCCGTTCGTCTCATTATAATAGATGTCGGCATTCGTCATCAGTTCAGTCGCGAAATCAATATACTGTTCGGTGTTTAACACATCGAGCTTCTTTCTCCACGGCGTTTCAACTCCATAATAACTATCGACATTGACGCTCATTTTTTGATTGAAAGAACCACTCTTTGTCGTGATTATTACGACACCATTTGAAGCCCTCGAACCGTAGATGGCTGCCGCGCTAGCATCTTTTAAAACCTCCACTGACTCAACATCTTTAGGGTTGAAGCTATTAAGATCCGACGTAGGGAATCCGTCGACGACAAACAGGGGATTTGCATTATTGATGGTCCCAATACCTCTGATACGGACGATTGGTGCTTCACCGGGAGCTCCATTATTTGTTACCGTAACCCCGGCGACACGACCCTGCAACGCCTGGCCTACGTTTACCACCGGCTGCTGGCTGATCTCCTCAGCTGTTACTGAAGATATCGCTCCGGTAACGGAAGCCCTCTCCTGAGTACCGTAGCCGACGACGACTACCTCGGAAAGAGTCGCGATGTCGGGTGCCAAAGAAACATTGATGACGGTCCGGTTGCCTACCGGAATCTCCTGCGTGAAGTATCCGATGAACGAGAAAATCAGGACAGCATCGCCGTTTTCCACATTGATGCTATAGTTGCCATCTGTGTCAGTTGAGGTTCCGTTTGTGGTGCCCTTTACCAGCACGTTTACTCCAGGCATCGGCTTTCCAGTCTCGTCAAGAACCTGCCCGGATACCGCGATAGCGGCAGGCAGCGGGTTAGCGTGGGCAATTGCGGAGTATCCGCCAACGCAAAGCAGAGCGCCAATCGCAAAGAACAGCGACAGCAGTCTCAGTCCCCGGCGTGACGATCTACATTGATTTGTTTGGTTTGAGTAGATTTCAGTCATAAAACTGTTTAGGATGTTTAGACAAAATGATAATGTCGGTTGTTGAGACCCGGCAATAACTGTTAAAGCCGGGGGGCGGTGCGGAGGAAAATGAGGTTCTCCGTCATCCTTTGAATAGGAAGGCTCTCCTTTGTTCGGGTTTCTGGACGGTTTTTGGGTTAATAATTTGAGTCACACCGTTGGCGGCAGGTTCTCTTGACAACAAGCCGCAAACGATTTCGCTAATCTGTCAACTATCCTTTTATAAAGCCTATAATGAATTGAACATTGGCTTGTAACTTTAAAACAACGTTTGTTATTGGGGGAAAACAGAGCCTTACAATGCTCGGAACGGTGATTCGTGGTCCGTTTGATGTTTTAACGCATAGATTCTGACCAACCAGTCAGATACACCAGCATGGGTTTTAGGGAAATCGGCCGGTAAGAAT
>CBKWFZ010000532.1:0-3635 GCA_966673785.1 uncultured bacterium | reverse complement strand
CTGACGACTTCTTAATGATCATCGATGAAAGCCACGTGACTGTTCCGCAAGTCCGCGCGATGTGGGGTGGTGACCGGAGTCGAAAGGTCAATCTGGTCGACTACGGATTTCGCCTGCCGTCGGCGCTTGATAACCGGCCACTCACATTCAATGAGTTCGAAGCGTTGGTGAACCAGGTAGTTTATGTGAGTGCAACACCTGGCGAATACGAGCTGCGGAAATCCGAAGGTGTTGTTGTTGAACAGTTGATTCGCCCGACCGGATTGCTTGATCCGCACATTGACGTCAGGCCAAGCAAACACCAGATTGACGACTTGCTTGAAGAAATCGACGAGCGCGTGAAGAAACAGGAACGCGTGCTGGTGACGACACTAACCAAGCGTATGGCGGAAGAGCTTTCAAAGTATATGGATCGCGTTGGTATCAAGTGCCGCTATATTCATTCGGAAGTCGATACCCTCGAACGCGTTGAACTGCTGCGTGAGCTGCGGTTGGGTGTCTATGACGTTCTCATTGGTGTGAACCTGCTCCGCGAAGGGCTCGACTTACCGGAAGTTTCGCTTGTCGCTATTCTTGACGCCGACAAGGAAGGCTTCCTCAGGAATCAGCGCTCACTCGTGCAGACCATAGGCAGAGCGGCGCGAAACGAAAACGGAAGAGTGATCATGTACGCGGATACGGTAACCGAGTCAATGCAACTTGCGATTGAAGAAACGAACCGGCGCCGGAGTGTGCAGATGGAGTATAACGAAAAGCACGGCATCACACCTAGAACGGTGTTGAAATCAAAAGAAGCAATCCTGGGACAGACCAAGGTTGCGGATTCAAAAAAGACTTCGCGTAAATACTACGTTGAACCCGAGGAAGCAACGCTCGCGGCTGATCCGGTAGTCGCGTACCTCGGCAAGGAAGAGCTTCAAAAGATGGCCGACAGGACGCGGAAGGCGATGGAGAAGGCTGCGAAAGAACTCGAATTCGTCGAGGCAGCCCGACTTCGTGATGAATACCTGGCGCTGCAGAAGCTGATCGAACAGAATTAACCTCATCAGGGAAAAGAAGGTCTTGTTAATTTCCCGATTGACAACGTGTGCAATCAGCTGTTTTTAATAAAAAATTACATCTGCCAGACGGCTTTGAAAAGACGGCCTTGCATTTGAAAATTCCTTATATCTTTGCTGCCCGATCGTCATATTAAATCGTGAACATTATTAAAATTGGTAGTGAGTACCTCCTTGATGGGAAAACTAAAGTAAAGGTTATCAAGCCTCTCAACCGCTCAAACACCGTCTTTTCTGTAGAAACTCCTCAATCCAGCATCCTGACCGTAGAGAAGGAAAGGCTCAAGGAATTTGAAGCGGGACTCGGAGTAGTCGCCTAAGGTCAGCCGAAAGTGAACGCGTGCCGATTAGCCGGCACCCGGTACCATTACCGGGATGGTTTTCTTTTGTTCTGAATTTCCGGGGGCCAAAATCACCACTGGATATTTTTCTCAATGAAAGCTATCAGTTGCTGCGCCATGACACGGTTATCCTCGCGTCGCGGGTGTCCCGGCTTTCCGGTAAAGGGAAAGAACAACGTATGCATCTTCGGATCCCGGAACCTGCCCACGACTTCTTCGACGTATTTTGGCCACGGCGAATTCTTTCTTGTTGCGTCCATGCTTCCAAGTGCGCAGATTATGTGCGCGTCCGGATAATGTTGGCGCAACTGTTTCAGGAAGGTTTCATAGGCAGCCATGATCGTTCGGGCATCAGGTGGCGTTGTGCCGAACCGTTGGATAAACGACGGGTGATCGGGCATCTTCACCAGCCACGAATCATTTTGCATCAGGTTCACCACTACAATGTCAGGTGTAACCGTCTGGAAATCCCATCGGCTTAGCGAGTCGGAAGGATCAAGGCGGTCATACATCTCCGGCATGATCAGCGGAAACCAGCTCACGGTGATACCGATCCCTGACTTCACGGTACAATAAAGCGCCGCGTTGAAATGACGGGCTGTGATCGCAGCGTAGGTGTGGTAGTTGTTGGTATTAGCGCTGTCGGGAGAATCGCCGCCAGTGAGATCATCAATGGCGTAACCGGCGGTGATGGAGTTTCCGAAAAATTCAATCACCCGTTCAGGTGCGGGCGGAGCATTTTTCAACTCGCCGTCCATTACCTGCATGCCGTAAAACCAGGTGCGCCCTCTGTCCCATTCCGAACCCTTCACAAGTTCGACAGTATGCTCACCTTCCGGAAGCCCACTTGCCAGCGTATAGAAGTGCTTTGCCGAATCAAGCTTGATGTAACGCACGCTGTCGCCGTCGATAATAACGTTGAAATAATTCCTTCCATTCTCGTCACGTAGGTGAGCCCTGAGCAGCGATCCGTTGAAGCGTACCTTGAGCGATGTCGCGGGCCAGAAAATAGTAAGGGAATCGCCCCGCTGGACCCTGCCCGTTACGGCGATGTGCTCATCATTGGCATGGTAGTGCTTGACGGAATATGTGTTGGCCCTTTCGCCGGAAACGCAGGCGCCGAACAAAATCAGAAAACAGAGTGTTGCAGAGTGCAGCTTGATCATCTTCACCAAGGGGTTTAGTATAGCAGGCGGATCGTTGTCAGTGGCAGCATCAATTTACCCGGAATATCGTATTTCCCGACACATGGCAGGCGAAAAAAAGCCGGAATGTCGGTACCTCTCACGGTTTTTGCCGGCCTTCCGTAACGACGGAAAAAATCCTCCCAATGAATCCAGATAATTTCCCGGGGACGAAGCAGGTCCAGCTGCGCGCAGGGATACTCCGGTGAAAAATGATAACTCACCACACCGAGAAATGCGACATCCGTTTTTCGTGATTGCGCGAGTTCCGTAGGCGGCAGACCGGCCGGAGGGTTGCAAGATGAACTTTGAATGAATATCCTGAATGCGATTTCCGAAGTGTCATCGAGAAAATCGACCAGAAACGAAAACGTGCTTCCCTCCAGCCACAGGTTGGCGCGTGTGCGTTGCCATGGATCAGCATAGTTATCTGTAGGATGTATCTTTTCGCCGCTGAAGAATTTGATGTGCCTGAAATGCGGATTGTGATCGGCAGGAATGGGGTAAACATGCACGCTTCCACTGGCACCGTTAAGCCCAACAGGCTGCAATTTTTCAGCGGAGGTCATATGGTCCTCCAGAATCGTAGTCCTGGATGAATCCAGCAACGCGTGGCAGATATTGTAGCCGGTCCTGTTGACAAGCACCCGGGGGCGTCCGGGGAGTCTGTTCACAATAGCGGGTACATCCATTAGGTGATCGTAATGACTGTGAGCCACAAGGACACCCAACAATGCGAGCTTATTCGCCTCCAGAACACTGATAATTTCGTCAATGCCCTCGTTGACAGCGTCTTTGTCCGGACGTATAGCGCGTGATCCGAAGATGAGCGATCTGCCAATCCGCATGAACTTCTGATTGGAGAAAAAGGGATCTACAAGTATTGCCTGACCATTCCGCCCAACGAGTAAACCGCCGCATCCCAGGTACGTGATAATCGCTGTATCGCCGGAGGTTTTGCTGACGGCGAAGTCCGAGTTGCCTTCGATTAATGCAGGGCGCTCATCCGCCAGCGGTCTGAGTGACCCTGGCCTGACACCGCACGCAGTCAG
>CBKWFZ010000531.1:0-3638 GCA_966673785.1 uncultured bacterium | reverse complement strand
AATGTCGCCTACGCGTTGATCAAGCTGAAGCACTTTTTTCTTCAGGGTTTCAACATCATCGGCGACAGCCTGGGCTTGTAAGGACCCTGCACCGAAAAATACGGCGAAGACAAGAATAAGATATTTCATGCTGTTGAACTTATTGATCCAGCCAGCATCGGAATTCGTGCGACCGCTCGCGGCTAACCTGAAGACTCTGGTCATGCGCAATCCGCAACTGGATTTCGTACCGCGAGCCCGTGAGCGATTTTATCTCCTGAATGCAGCGGATGTTAATAATAAACTTGCGGTTTATCCGGAAGAATGTTTTTCGGTTCAGTATCGTCTCGAGCTCATCCAATGTGTAATCCACCAGAAAGCGTCGGGAATCGTCCTGGCACACCATGTAAATCGACTTTCCGTCGGCGAAGAAATAGCCGGCATCGTCGATGTATTTGAAGACGAGTTTGTTTCCGGACTTAATCACTATTCGTTCCTTGCGCTTCGCCGCATAATTTTCAGCCAGTGCACGGATTGCAGCGTGTTCATCGTCCCGCTGCTTTTTGTCATTCGCGACGCGTCGGAATCTTTGTAGTGCTTTTGCGAGATCAACGTGTTGCACCGGTTTCAGAATATAGTCAAGGCTGAAGTATTGAAATGCCTGCAGTGCATATTGGTCGAATGCCGTCACGAATATCACGGGTACATCTACCTGGACGCGGTCAAACAGCTCAAAGCTTTTGCCATCCGCCAATTGAATATCGAGCAGAAGCAAGTCCGTAGTTTTGCCGCTCCGGAAAAATTCGACAAGATCATCTACGCTGTCAACGCGGTCGACTACACGCGCCTCCGGATCGCACGCCAGGAGCAGTTCCTGAATGCGTTCCGCCGCCAATGTCTCATCCTCTGCGATTAACACGTTCATAGTTGCTGAACTTCGAGCAACGGTATCCTGACAGTGAAGCTGGAGTCACTTCTCAGGACTTCCACAGGCTTCGTTGAAAGAAAGCGATACCGTCTCGTTATATTATTCAGACCGATACGCAACGAGTCTTCTTTGACTGCCTTTTCCTGCAGGTTATTGCTCACAACGATAAAACCACCTTCTTCCGATAATGTTATCCGAAGGGGAAATTTTTTGCTGATCACGTTATGCTTGATCGCGTTTTCTATCAGCATTTGTAACACCGCCGGTGCTATGTACCAGGGTCGGTGCCGGTCATTGATCGTATTAATGATTTCAAGATTGTCACCGAACCGGATCTTCAGAAGATAAAGATATGATTCAATGAATGCGAGCTCATCTAAAAGCTGAACCAGTCTCTTTTCCTGATTGTACAGAAGGTAGCGGTAGACACGGGAAAGCTGGGCAATGAACAATGATGCTGTGTCGGCGTCCTTGTACACCAGCGAGGACAAAACGTTGAAGCAGTTAAAAAGGAAATGGGGATTTATCTGATTACGCAATGTCTCGAATTGCGCCTCGATAAGATTGTGCTTGAACTGTTCCGCCTCGAGCTGCGTCTGTTTGAGCTTGTTCATGTAAAACACGATGGCGTTGATGCACTGCAGGAAAAGATTTACGCGAAAGCCAAAAGCCAGCAAAAGTTTTTGGTGCGAAAAATCGAAATGCGGTGATATCCCCAACATCAGATAAAGAATCTGCATGCTGATCGCCGAAACGATCACGACGTGAAGCAGGCTTAAGATGAATCCGGTAATCAGACGGTGGATCCTTAGGATCCGGCGTAAAGTCAGGCGCTCGATAAAGTTTTCTGATAACCGGTTTAATTCCCAGATGCCGAGGACCACAAGGGTAAGGACAAGAAGCAGATAAGGCTGAGGGATAGGGAAATCAAAAAGTCGTTCGCCGACCGTATACCGTATATTCAAATAAGAATACAGCGAGAGAAACGCGACACACAGATACCGGTAGCGAAAGCGGAACACGCTGGTTCAATGTTTACCGACTTAACTGGAATTAAAAAAAGGAGCGATTCCATTCGAACCGCTCCCGTGAAATTATCGTCAGAGTGTCGGCAAAAGAACTTTGTCGATCACATGAATAACGCCATTTGTGGCATGCACATTCAGAAGGGCAGGAACCAATCCCGAAGCCGGAGTTCCACCACTTCCGTCAGTAAGCGTAAGTGCGGATAAGTCAAGCGTTAACGGTTCTCCGCTCAGCGTTGGAATTTCGCCACTTTCAAGATCGGAAGAGAAGACTACAGAGCCGACGATGTGGTGCTGAAGAACTTTTGTAAGTCCATCGATTCCGATTTCTGCGATCACCCCATCGATATCCGTAACACCAAGAGCGGCATAAAGATCTTCAAACGCCGCATCGGTGGGCGCGAAGACAGTCAGTGTTGCCGACTCATCATCAGCAGCCTCAAGCAGTGCCGGCACTTTGGAAAGTGCTGCCACCAGTTGCGTGAATTCAGGAGTAGCCGCGTCATTATAGTCAAGTGCTATGCCCGCGATTGTCATAGACGGAGGTACGAGAGTCCGGTTGATAACATGTACCACGCCGTTTGATGCATCGATGTCCGTTGCGGTCACTTCAGAATTGCCGTTGATAAAGACTCCTTCGCCTTTGTTTGTCAGATAGATGTCGCCTCCGAGCGTCTCGACGACCGCCGGTGCGTATGTATCAGTTGATGGCAATTCTGTCGACAGCACCGAGCTTCCCAAAACGTGATATGTGAGTATTGATGTGAGCAGCGCGTTCCCATCTGTATTGTCTGGAGGGAGCGCAGTTATTCCCGCTGCCTCGAACGCGTCATTTGTCGGTGCAAACAAGGTGAAGTCCGCGGCAGGGTCTATGAGTGTCTCTAGCAATCCGGCCTGCGACACCGCGGCCACGAGAATTGAAAAGTTCTTGTTAAAGTACGCTGGTGCAACGATGGTACCGACGATTGGTTGAACAGAAGGCGGCACCAACACCGCATCGATGATATGCACCACTCCGTTTGACGCGTCAACATCAGGTGTTGTAACGTTTGACGAACCATTCAAAGTGACGCTGCCTCCGCTAACGTTGACCGAAATGTTTTCGCCGAGCACAGTTTCGACATTGCCTGAAGCCAATTGCTGTGACCGAAGTTCGTCTCCGGCGATAACATGGTACTCAAGAACTGCGCGCAAGACGTCTTCCGGGATATCGTCAATGTTTTGCTGCCCGATAGCATCCAGTAGGTCAGCAAATGCGGCATTCGTCGGAGCGAATACGGTGTACTCGCCGTTACCGTTTAAAGTATTGACAAGGTCCGGATACTTGGATAGCGCCGCAACCAGCGATGACAAGCTGGAGTTTCCCTGAGCGGTTTCCACGATGGTATCCGTGGTCGTCATGTCAGCATCGTCGTCGTCGTCATTGCAGGCGGTGAGACTGATCGCAAGCACAAAACCGAACAACAGCACCAGGGGAAACCTTCGGCTTTTTCTGTTTTGAAATTTTGTTAAACTCATAATCTGATTTTTTGGTTGAACCTGTTTATTGATTGTCAACCGTTAAAAACCAGATCGTGGCTGTTTTGTCTTTTTCGAAATTCGCTTCGGGTCAAAATTCGTCCCTGAGTGGTACGTTGGGAGGCATGAGCGGATTAATCATCATGAATCCTGATTACTGAAATCGCCCCGAAGTGTCCGGAAGCGCT
>CBKWFZ010000530.1:0-3647 GCA_966673785.1 uncultured bacterium | reverse complement strand
TACAATGTCGTGGATGTATCCGCGGGGACCGTTAGACATCACGGCTTCCGTAGAGGCCCTTCCGCTTGACAACTCGATCCCCGGTTTTGCCGAATGGAAATACATTCACACCCCCGGTCATTCTCCCGGACACATAAGTCTTTTCCGCGAGCACGACAAGGTGCTGATTTCCGGGGACGCCTTTGTTACCACAAAGGCTGAATCTGCCCTTTACGCACTCTCATACCGCAAGCATTTATCAGGACCGCCGCGCTACATGACATGTAACTGGGCTTCGGCCAAGATTTCGGTGCTCAAACTTGCCGCGCTTGATCCGGAGATCGTGGCCACGGGACACGGATATCCCATGTATGGTCAGGAGATGCGCAATGCCTTACATACGCTGGCGCGCCGTTTTGACGACCTCGCGCTGCCTGCAGAAGGACGTTATGTCAATGAACCCGCAGTTGCCGATGAAACCGGCGTATTGTATCTGCCGGCACCGAAGGAAACGGTTCCGCGTGCGCTGAAGATCGTCGGTATATCGCTTGCGGTTGCGGCAGCCGGAATCGTGCTCTATTCACAACTTAAGAAGCGGCCCGACCTTACGGCAGACATTGGGAACAAGGCGCGGAAAATGGCACGCAAGGCCGGCTCTGAAATGAAAAAAGCAGTGACTTCAACGAAATCAACTGCTTCCTCTTATCACTAGACCGGAGCCTGATCCGATTCAGGTAGCCCAGGTCTTTCCATTTCCGGCCTCGCTTAGCGGTATACACCCTTTGTATGCGCCGGGCACGGGGGAATATTGAAGGACCTGGGTTGCTCCCGGTTCGGAGGTGAAGAATCCCAACATGGTCAGTTCCTTCGCCATCAGGATAAATGGCCGCGGCTGGCTGGGATTGGTCTGGTGTGCCTTCACGGCCTCCTCATGGATCTTATTTACGTAAGCGACCTGATCTACCTGATCCAGTTCTATAAACGGGTCGCCGTATTCTTCGCTGGCGCCCTCGTCGAACGCCTTCATCGCTGCCAGGAATTTTTCCTGCTCTTCCTTTGAATAGACGTCCTTAAGCATCTTGTCGATAAATCCCGGCACACCGGCTTCTTTTGCGCCTGGCGTATCCGTTGCGGGAATAATAATGTCGGAAACCTCGCTGATGAGCGCTCCCTGTTCACGGGACAGGAACTCGGGTTCCCAATTAATTGCCGGCTCGGCCTTGCATCCTTTCAGAACGCCCAACATTGCCGGGGCAGAAATGGCGCCGCCCATGATCATCGCTGTCCGCCGGAGTGCTTCTCTTCTGTTCATAGTACTTGTTTGATCAGTTCTTTCCAGTTCAGTTGCAACGGTATCGTTACAGGTTTTGTTTTTTCATCTCGTTGACGGCGTAATCGCAAGCTCTTGCGGTCAGCGCCATGTAAGTAAGCGATGGGTTCTGGCACGCTGCAGATGTCATTGCCGATCCGTCGGTCACAAAAACGTTCTTGCATGCGTGCACCTGATTCCACTTGTTTAGCACCGACGTTTTAGCATCCTTGCCCATCCGCGCCGTTCCCATCTCGTGTATTCCAAGCCCGATACCGATCTGCCGGTCAAACGTCGCAACGTTCTTGTATCCGGCAGCCTCCAGCATTTCTGCTGCGTCATTCGCCATGTCCTTACGCATCTTCAACTCGTTTTCGCGAAGAACCGCGTCGAAGGTCAGCGTGGGGAGACCATACTTGTCCTTCAGATCTTTATTAATCGTTACATAATTTTCATGATACGGAAGGATCTCACCGAAACCACCCATTCCGATGGTCCAGGTTCCGGGTTTACCGACAGCTTCTTTCAACCCTTTCCCGATACTTAGTTCGGCAACCATACTCGACCATCCTTGCCGGCTCGCGCCGCCCTGATATCCAAAACCCCGGATGTAGTCGCGCTTGTCATTGCCTATGTTTCGGAATCGCGGGATATAGAATCCGTTGGCCCGTCTGCCGCTGTAGTACTTGTCATCAAACCCGTCGACCTGAGCACCGGCGCCCACGGAAAGATGATGATCCATAATATTGTGCCCCAGTTCACCGCTGTCATTTCCAAATCCGTTCGGGAAACGGTTCGATGTCGAGTTTAGCATGATGAATGTGGACCCGAAGGTAGAGGCACACAGGAAGATAATCCGTGCAAAATATTCTGTTTGTTCACCGGTTTCTGCATCAAGGACCTTTACGCCAGTCGCTTTTCCCTGTTTCTCGTCATAGACCAGTTCATAAACGATGGAGTTTGGACGCAGCGTCATGTTGCCGGTCTTCTGTGCCGCCGGCAGCGTGCCCGAGTTGCTGCTGAAGTACCCGCCGTAGGGACATCCCCGGATGCAGAGGTTACGATACTGACATGTTCCCCGCAAGGGGCTGTGCGGTAGCGGTGCCGTTGCGTGAGCGGTCCTTCCGATTGTCAATGCACGGTTGAACTTCGTCGCCAGTTTATCCTTCAAATCGAGTTCGACGCAGTTCAATTCCATCGGCGGCAAATACTTTCCGTCAGGCAACTGCTCGAGGCCGTCGCGGGAGCCGCTTACGCCAATGAAGGTCTCGACGTAGTCGTACCAGGGTTCAAGATCTTTATAACGGATGGGCCAGTCAACGGCAATGCCGTCGCGGGCGTTTGCGCCGAAATCGAGGTCGCCGAGGCGGTAACTTTGACGCCCCCACATGATGGAGCGGCCTCCGACGTGATATCCACGCATCCAGTCGAACCGGTTGACTTCTGTGTAAGGGTTTTCAAGATCGTTAACAAACCAGTGCTTCGACGCCTGGCTCACGGTATAGCCGGTTCTTGCCTGCTTGTGCTGCTGCTTCAGATCTTCCTGTGACGCCCTTCCCGCGTATGGGAAATCCCATGGGTCTTTCGTCGCCGTTGGATAATTCGGATGCTCTACCATCCTGCCGCGTTCAAGGACCAATGTCTTCAGACCCTTTTCTGTGAGTTCTTTGGCGGCCCAACCTCCGCTTATTCCCGTGCCAACTACAATGGCGTCGAATGTGTTTTTCTTTTCAGCGTCAGTATTGAGATTCATGAATCAGATTTTCTGCTAAAATTGAGTTTTGGATCAAAACAATTTCGCAATTTATACTAACGGTGAAATTTTGTAGAGCAATGTAAGATTATTGCAGATAATTATTCTTTCATGATAACGCAAGCGAAGCCTCTGAAATGAACGTTCAAGCAACCCGTTGCCGGTCAATGTGTTAAGTTTACACAACAACAAAACTGGTTTCCTCCTATTCGATGATTTCGGACAACACCAGCCAGCGCTCGGTTTTTACGTCAAGATCAGCATTAACGTCTTCCAGCGCTTTGGACCATGCCGTCAATTGTGTGTGATCGGTGACGCCAGAACTCATAAGTTCAGTCAACTCGGCTTTGCGCTTTTCCAGCTGCGCGATGTGCTCCTGAAGCTGATCATATTCCTGTTTCTCCTTAAAGGATGCCTTTCTCCTCGTGGTTGAAACTTGTTGAGGTTCAACATCTTTTTTTGTTTCCTGGACAGGAGTTGCAGTTTGGTCCCCCGAATCAGCGACCCAGTCACGGTAGTCAGTATAGTTACCGTTGAAATGGCGGATCGCGCCGTCGCCTTGATGGCGCCCAACTGTCCCGAATACGGCGTCGTGTTCCACGCCGT
>CBKWFZ010000529.1:0-3663 GCA_966673785.1 uncultured bacterium | reverse complement strand
GTGTTCGATATCAAAAATATCCGGAGCGTTATCGAACGAAGTTTGCTTATCGCAATAAACGGCAATACAACGATCAGTAAAAACATGTGCGATATTCTGATCGAACCGCCCGGAATCGGAAGCTACAGCGGATTCGACCTCGGAAAAGCAAAGGTGCTTTTTCAGTCGGGCTATGAGTTTGTCCGGGATAATTTTCGTCTTGAAGATTTTGAAAGGAGACCAGACGCATGAGTATAAAGGAAGACATACTTCGCGGCATTCCGGATGAACTTCCTCCAGCCGCTGAATACGACGAAACAGTCAATCATGCCCCGCGCAGAAAAGATATCCTTTCCGCGGCGGAAAAGAGACTGGCAGTCAGAAATGCGTTGCGCTACTTTCATCCGCGACATCATGCTGTCCTCGCGGCGGAGTTTTACAACGAACTGATCAACTTCGGAAGGATCTATATGTACCGGTTCCGGCCCCGATACAAGATGTATGCCCGGCCCGTGGATGAATACCCTTCGCGTTCGCTCCATGCCGCCGCGATCATGATGATGATCCAGAATAATCTTGATCCCGAAGTCGCCCAGCATCCCCACGAACTCATCACGTACGGTGGAAATGGCGCAGTGTTTCAAAACTGGGCGCAGTACCTGCTCACAATGCAATACCTTGCCCGTCTCACGGATGATCAGACACTTCATATGTATTCCGGTCACCCGATGGGTGTATTTCCTTCTTCTCCCGGCGCGCCACGGGTTGTGGTTACCAATGGGATGATGATACCCAACTATAGCAAACCCGACGATTGGGAGCGTTACAATGCACTTGGCGTTACGCAGTATGGCCAAATGACTGCCGGGTCATACATGTACATCGGGCCGCAGGGCATCGTACACGGAACAACGATTACGCTGCTAAATGCATTTCGCAAAGTTAATGCTGGCATGGGGGATGCAACAGCAAAGCTGTTTGTCTCTTCAGGTCTTGGCGGAATGAGCGGCGCACAACCGAAAGCGGGTAATATCTCGGGATGCATATCGGTCGTTGCGGAGGTGAACGGGCTGGCTATTCAAAAACGTCATGCGCAGGGCTGGGTCGATGAAGTGATTTCCGATTCCGCGAAGCTCGTAGAACGGATCCGGCGTGCAAGGGAAGCGCGCGAGGTTGTTTCAATTGCCTATCATGGGAACGTTGTTGAGTTGTGGGAGTTACTGGGGGAGTCCGGCGTTTTTGTCGACGTGGGTTCGGACCAGACCAGTCTGCATAACCCCTGGGCTGGGGGCTACTATCCGGCGGGGCTTTCTTTCGGGGAGGCAAATGATATGATGGTCACCGCTCCCGGAAAATTCAGGGAGGCAGTGCAGGCGTCGCTGCGCCGTCACGCAGAGGCGATTAACCGTCACGCAGAGCGGGGTACGTACTTTTTTGACTATGGCAATGCGTTTTTGCTCGAAGCGTCAAGGGCCGGCGCAGATATCATGGCAGCTGACGGGATTTCGTTTCGTTACCCGTCTTACGTGCAGGACATCATGGGTCCGATGTGCTTTGACTATGGTTTCGGTCCGTTCCGCTGGGTATGCGCATCGGGGCGGGATGCCGATCTCGAAACAACGGACAGGCTGGCGGAGGAAGCGCTGCTTGAAATACGGGCGCAGTCGCCGGCAGACATACATCCGCAGCTCGATGATAACATCCGTTGGATACGCGAGGCTTCCCGCAACAAGCTGGTGGTCGGATCGAAAGCACGGATACTTTATGCGGATGCCTGGGGACGTATCAGGATCGCGAAAGCCTTCAACAAAGCGATTCGTGATGGAAGGATCGGACCTGTCGTTCTAGGCAGAGATCATCACGATGTATCTGGTACCGATAGTCCGTTTCGTGAAACCTCCAACATTTATGACGGTTCTCGTTTTACGGCGGACATGTCCGTTCACAATGTTATTGGTGATTCGTTCAGAGGAGCGACCTGGGTTTCCATTCACAACGGCGGTGGCGTAGGATGGGGTGAGGTAATGAACGGAGGGTTCGGCCTGGTACTTGACGGCTCTGATGAGGCGGATCGCAAACTGAAAAGCATGTTATATTTTGATGTCAACAACGGAATCGCCAGAAGGGCGTGGGCGGGAAACGAACACGCAAAAAATACGATCAGGCGCGAACAGAAAGAGAACCCATTGCTGAATGTAACATGGGGCAACGATGTGGATGAAAATCTTTTGGATAAGATTGGGAACTAAGTATTATTTTGGCGTCTTCGAAATATCGTTAAGCGTTTAATTGCAAACTCAATTTTAGCAAGCTACATGAAAAAGAACATTTGTGCACTCGTCCTGCTGATGGTGTCGGCGGGAGCATTCGCCCAGTTTGAACAGGGAACGAAGATGATTGGCGGGACCGCCGGATTCAGTGTTTCCTCCGACAAGTACAAGAATGGAAACACGACCGTTACGCAATCGACGACCACGTCCTTTTCCCTCCAACCGGAATTCGGATACTTTGTAATTGATCGCCTGGCATTCGGCGCCGGACTTGGTATGATGGTTTCTAAATACAACGATAAGGATGACGATGGAGAATCCACATCCACGGGTTTGAGTTTTGGCCCTTTCGCGAGATATTATCTGGCGAACAAAATATTCTTTCACGGTGGTTTCGGAGTGGGCATGGCAAAGAATGAAGGTACCACAGGTGGAGGGGACACCTTTGATGCAAAGACAAACACGTCACGTTGGTACCTTGCCGCGGGATATGCCATCTTGTTGAATGAGTCTGTGGCGATTGAGCCCATGCTGGGATATGGTGCAAGCTCGCAAAAGGATCCAGACGCGGACACTAAGTTTGTTGATTCCGGGTTGTCGCTCCAGGTCGGTATCCAGGTGTATCTGCGGTGATGATTCTTCCTAAAAAGCCGCGAGGCGACTCGCGGGGGGGGGGCTTACATACAGGCATTATCTTTGTTAGGGTGAAACAAAACTATGAACTATGAAAAAAACGATTGCTACAGTCTTCCTGGCCTTCGCCACGGTTTACGCCTTTAGCCAGGCGCAGTTTGCTATTGGAATAAAAGGGGGGCCAAACTTTGCGAGCATCGACACCAAAGCAAGTGCCGGTGAGAATTACAAGAACAGGACTGGCTTCCATGGCGGTGCATTCGCACTCATCAAGATGACCAAAATAGGCATACAGCCCGAGTTTATCTATTCAAAACAGGGAACGAAGTTCTCCCTGAACACGCAGGATTATGAAGCTAACTTCGACTACTTCAACGTTCCGATCGTTTTCAAACTTTATACAATTGCGGGCATAAACTTACAGGTTGGACCACAGTTCGGGTTTCTGTCGGGGGTAAGCGGAAAAGCTGTTGAAACAGATAATGCCCAGGGTGATGTTGTAACGATCGGAAAGGAATACTACAAGGATTCTGACTTGAGTCTTGTGCTTGGTGCCGGTTGGGATTTACCCTTCGGTCTCACACTCGATGCGCGTTATAATCTTGGCCTGAGCAAGATCCAGGACAACCCTCAGCTTGATGCCACCAAAAATCAGGTATGGCAAGTGTCCGTCGGATATAAGCTGATAAAGATGGGCAAATAGGTTAGCGATATCTATGTAAGAATACCCGGGGTGTTTTAAAACGCTCCGGGTATTTTTGCTTTTGTTAGTCAAAAGCAC
>CBKWFZ010000528.1:0-3670 GCA_966673785.1 uncultured bacterium | reverse complement strand
CGCTTGCGCGCGTTGTACGCGTGGCATGGACACCCGAAAGAACTATTAATTAGCAAAAATTTTATGGAAGGACTTGAAGTATTGCTTTTCATTATACTGGGAATCATGTTTGGCCCGCCGCTGCTGTTCATTATTCTGGGTTTCGTCAAGCGCCGTAAAAACCGTTCCACATCAAAGGTGTTTTTTATTCTGGCTTTCGCGTGGATGATTATCGGTGGCGGGATTTGCCTTTCGATGATATACTGATTGTTTAATATAGGGCTGGCAATGCCGATAGAACTACTCCGTACACGGATATCATCGACCAATTCGTATTTTTACTTCCTTTGTATGTTATAATCACCAAATTCGGTCCGTTTTGAGAAAATTTTTCCTACCCATTGCTCTAGTCATCTTCCTAGCATCTCACCCAGTTCTTGCTCAATTCGAGTTGCCGCAACAACTGAACGATAGCGCTAAGACCGGGATTTACACCGATGCCGCGCAGTTCGCCCGTAATCAGCCAGAGATAAGATGCATAACTTTCGGTAAAGAAGTTACTCATCACGCGAATGATGCCGAAGGAATCTGCTTCTCTGAAATATCCTATTATACGGAAACCAATGAGTTGAAAACTTTTCCGACCAAAGACATTTGGGTGATCACCTATAACGGACATGTCTACGTCCGTCATAAAGTCCTCGCCAACGCGTTAAGTGAGAAGCAATGTCTTTTCCGACTACTCAGTGTCGGTGCATTTTCGTACTTCGTCTACATTAAAAACAGACCTGGCGGGACATTCAAACAAGTACCTGATGGGACATCACCATCCGAGCCTGCAACCATGGGCCTGCCGTACGATGGAAAAACCACAATTCACGACTACGTGGTGGACATGAACAACGGAAAAGTATTTCATCTTGATCATGAATTCAACAAAATCAAACAGGTGATCTTATCCGATCCTGAATTTGCGGGCGAGAGAATCACGAAGAAAAATGCGGATGAAATAATCATTCGTTATAACAAGGCTCATCCACACCCCCTTCTGAAAACGATTGCTTCAGGGGAATAAGATCATTTGTTGTTCGTTAGGGCGCTGTGATTACCGAGTACTGGCATCATTTTCTTAGCGTCTTTGATAAAGATCCAAGGTCATGAGAAAATTTCCCTGGTGGCAAATTGCCATTGCGACTATAGGCATTTCAGCGCTTGGCGCGATATCCGGACGGAGCAACGGTCGGTCAGAGCGCAAATCGTTCAAGGAGTTCAAACAAGCACCGTGGGCACCGCCCCCATGGGTGTTTGCACCGGCATGGACCGCGATCAACTTCTCGCTGCTGAATGCGCTCAACCGAATCGCGAACCCGGACCACCCCCGAAGGAAAAGCTTGCTCTATCTCCAGCTGCCGATCTGGGTCATATACTTTACCTTTGGATATGTTTACGCGAAAAAGCGTAGCCCCTGGCTCGCCGCTGGCTGGACTGTCACGGATACACTAGCCGCAGGTGCAAGTTTCCTGCTTGCTGCCAAACAAGACAAAAAGACTGCTCAGCTATTCCTGCCACTGGTGGGTTGGGGTACGTATGCATCGTCTCTTGCCATATACCAGGCGTTGAAGAACGAGGATCCGGTGCTGGATCTTGAACCGGTGAGTTAGGTTGAAGCCCCTGACGCGCCTCTGCTCCCCCGCGTCCGTTATCACTGGAAATATTGAAGATTATTATTTCCACACCGGCTGCGTCCAGGCATAATGTTCAACAAGTTTTCCCTGTGTATTCCGGAACCGGTACGTTATGCGGCAACGGATATAGGGATCGTTTTTCCCCAGACGGTATCTGGCTGAAGTTCCCATTGTTTTTTGCATTACCATGCCACCATACCCGATGAACTCAATCGTGAAGCCCTCCGCCCCATCGTTTACCTCGCGACCGATAACAAATGGCGACGTAAGCGACTCTCTTGTGGCCTTCTCATCAACCGTTACCCCATAGCTGCGCGTACCGGCGCTGACGCTGCTCAGTATTACACCATTGGTCGCATAAAATTCACCCTGTTCTATCGCGTTCACGATATCATTTCGCGTCAGCGCCTTGCAACGAACCATCACCCAGCCGCGGCCGGGGTTACTCCGTTTCTCATCGTAGGTGTCATAGTGGTGGGCGTCATCAGAAGAAATGCCAAAGTAGCGGCGACCCTTTGTGAGCAATGAGTCCCATTTCGTCTCGACTGAAATATGCTCGCCCTCCTTTCCATAATTGTAGACGTATGGGTGCCCGTTAAACAATTCCAGCATATGCAGCCGTTCAACGGGATAGATATCTGACACCTGAGCGCCGCTCTGAAAGTTCGGGTGGTTGAGAATCGGAATGCCGGACGCAGCTCTAACCGAATCCACATGACTTTGAATGACTTCTGTCTTCGAATTATAGGCTTCTCCGGGATGCACATGACCGTGCACATTTAAACCCGTTGTATGAATAACCCTTTGTCCTGTCACTTCTTCACCAGGAATCAAAATGAAGTCGCTGCGCAAAGGCTTCGGCATTTGAATACTATCGGGGTTAACGAATTTATTGTGATCAGTTAGCACAAGGAAATTATACCCCTGTCCATGGTACCAGTTAACCACGAACTCAGGAGCGGCATTACCATCGCTCATCGTTGTATGCGTGTGCGTGTTGCCTTTGAACCATTGCAGCTTCTGCCCGTGTGCGGCAGCCGCCGTAAAAAAAATAACGACAACAAAAAGATTTCCTGTGATGCTCATCGGACAAATGAAGTTCATTTTTACGACAGTACCAAGATAGAAAAGGCTGTCGTGATCTACTTCATTTCAACGACCGCTTCATCAGGATGTCAGTCTGCTCGTCCACACCAAGCCTGAAGATATGGTTGCCGTATTCGACAAATCCGTTCTTTCGGTAGAAATTTATCGCCCACTGATTTTCTTCCCATACGCCGAGCCATACGTAATCAACACCCAGTTGCCGGCCAAAATCAAGAGCCGTGTCAAGCAACAACTGTCCTGCCTTCAATCCGTGAAACTGAGTGAGCACATAAATACGTTCGATCTCCAGCGCGGAACCATCGGTAATTTCCGTCTGTGCCTGTCCCGAATTTACTTTGAGATAGCCGATCACGGTTTCCTGAAACTCCACAAAGAAAAACCGTGAATCCGCATTATTGATCTCACCGAGCAATTTCACTTTCGAAAAGGACTCATCCACGTAGCTGCTCATATTCTCCGCCGTGTTGACGGATGAAAAAGTTTCAAGAAAGGTCCGTCTGGCTATTCACGGAGCACATCAATATCGTTGACTTCTACAAGTCTAACCTTCATACTGGTGAAATTCCGTAATCGTCAGGTAGTACCCATCAGGATCTCTGAGTGAAAACTCAAGCCTGCGTGAGTTTGGATTTAAATGAACGTCCTCTTCAACTTCGAGCCCCATCGTTTTTGCATTTTCTCTAATTGTTTTCATGTTTTCTGTTCGAAGGTAAAAGATCACGCCGTTACCTGGTGTAATCTGCGGATTTACCATGGTAGGATGTTCGTGTTCACCCCATTTGTGAAGGCAGAGCAGCACTTCATCGGCAGGCGATACCAGAATGTCAAACTCGGCCCCGCCATGCATGCTTTTGCATTGCAACAACGACTGATACCATTTTGAGCTTAGTGTCACGTCT
>CBKWFZ010000527.1:0-3671 GCA_966673785.1 uncultured bacterium | reverse complement strand
AACCGGGGGCTTTTCTCCAACGAGGCGGGGCAGGGATCGGCGCCTATCGCTCACGCTGCCGCGAAGGCACATGAGCCGGTATCGGAAGGGATGGTCGCAATTCTCGAACCCTTCATTGATACGATTATTATCTGTACGTTGACGGGACTCACGATTTTGTGTTCCGGTGCATGGACCGAGAAGAATCAGAATGACTTCCAGGATGCCGACCTTTTTGTACTTGCCGGAACTTATGACGAAAGCAATGCGGCTGACCAAAAGAAGTTGTCTGACCATATAACAGAACGAAGCCTCCTCCCATTCTACGACGGCACGATCGATGTAGTTGATGGAATAATCCAAAGCCCTGTCACGATTATACATGCGCGTTCTGTAGCTGAAGACGTACGTGTGTACAACAAAGCCGGCGCCCTCACCGGAACCGTTGCTATCGTCAACGGTAAAGTTAGGCGCAACGCGGAAGAGACCACAGAGACCGGAATCCGCTTCAGCGGGAAGTCGCTGTTACACTCCGCTCCGCTTACTTCTACTGCCTTCACCAAAGGACCACTGGGCGCTTACGGGCAATACATTATCACGTTCGGAATATTGCTTTTTGCGTTCTCGACAGCCATTTCATGGTCGTACTACGGCGACCGCGCCATGACGTACCTGTTCGGCGCCGGATCCGTGATTTATTACCACGTCGTCTATGTTGTCGGCTTCTTCCTGGCATCTTTCACGGACACCACGATTATCTGGACCCTTTCCGGAATTACAATTGCATTGATGACGATTCCCAACCTTATTGGCATCCTCTTGCTTCACAAAGACATGAAGCAAACCCTGAAACAGTACTGGGACGACTTCAGCGGCGAATACGGCAAGAAATAAACGGCGTGGCTATCCGCGCGACTGACGTTTGTGCTTCTTATCGTGGAATGCGCCTTTGAATTCCGGATCATCTTTTTTTCGCTGGTCATCGAGCTCCCGGCGCATACGTTGCTCTTCGTCGAAAGGTGTCTTTTCAATAACAACGTCGGAAGGCATATCCGCGACAGGAACTTTCTCACGTATAAGCGCTTCGATTTTTTCCATGTGATATCCTTCCGCTTTGGTGACAAAGGTGATAGCGGTCCCACTTTGAAACGCCCTGCCTGTGCGGCCAATCCGGTGAACGTAATCTTCATACAGGATAGGCACATCGAAGTTGATAACATGGGAAACGTTCGCCACATCGATGCCGCGCGCCGTAACATCCGTGCTGACGAGAATGCGGATGTCACCGTCCCGAAACTCGTTCACGGCATTGATGCGCGAATTCTGGCCCTTATTCGAGTGGATCACCCGCACGGGACCAAGCCCCTTGCGATCGATAAACTGTGTGACGTTATCAGCGACGTCCTTGGTCCGCGCAAAGATCATTACACGGTTGAAGGCGCTGCGGTCTGACAAGAGGTTTTCAAGAAGATTGATTTTCGTTTTCAGGTTCGGGACCAGGTATTGCCATTGCTCAACCTGGCGGGCCGGAGTAGCCTGGGGTGTTACCTCAATCTTGGCCGGAAACTCGAGGAAATCGCCGGCCAGACGCTCCACTTTTTCATTGAAGGTTGCCGAGAAAAGCAAGTTCTGCCGTTTCCGCGGAAGAACCTCCAGCACTTTTCTGATTTGCGGCATAAACCCCATGTCCATGATGCGATCCGCTTCATCGAGCACCAGCACCTTGATTTGCTTCACAATGATTTCGCCCTTAAGGTAAAGCTCCATAAAACGACCTGGCGTTGACACCAGAATATCGGCGCCTTCCTTGATCTGGGCTATCTGGGTTTTGGGCCCGACGCCCCCATAAAGCGTAACGATCCGAAGGTCGGTATACTTCGCCAGCTGGACTGCATGTGACGCAATCTGAATAGTCAGCTCTTTTGTAGGGGCAAGAATGAGAACGCGCGGGTCAGTGCCTTGTGCATACTTGGTTTTCACAAGTAATGGCAGCAGGTACGCGGCCGTTTTCCCTGTTCCGGTCTGGGCGATGCCGATTACTTCCTGCCCGCCCTGGATTAGCGGGTAGCATCTTTGCTGAATCTCCGTCGGCGCTTCAAATCCCAGATCGTTCAGCGCATTTAAAAATTGCCGGGAGAGATTAAAATCCTCAAAAGTTCGCATGTCGGACGGATTTGGTTCTAATTTTACGGCTGATGAAAACGCTGATCATAAACGCAAATATAGTCAATGAGGGCTCGGTCTTTCAGGGTGACGTCCTCATCGATGGTGAGCGCATTGTAAAAGTCGGGAAACAACTCACCGAACGCGGCAACGTGAACGTAATTGACGCCGACGGGAAGTACCTGCTTCCGGGTGCCATTGATGACCAGGTTCATTTCCGGGAGCCCGGTCTCACGCACAAGGCAACCATCGAAACAGAGTCACGGGCGGCAGTCGCGGGTGGCGTGACCAGTTTCATGGAAATGCCCAATACGGTACCGCCCGTGTTCACGCAGGCGCTGCTTGAGGAAAAATACGCGATCGCTTCACGTACCTCCCTGGCCAATTATTCTTTCTTCATCGGCGCATCCAATGACAATGTCGACGAGGTAATGAGGACCGATCTGTCGAAGGTATGCGGGTTGAAGATTTTTATGGGCTCGTCGACTGGCAACCTGCTCGTTGATAAACCAGAGATACTGGAAGCTTTTTTTGGATCATTTCCCGGACTAATCGCAACCCACTGCGAGGACGAGGCTACCATCCGCGAGAACATGGCATCGTTCCGCGAGCGTTATGGCGAGGACGTTCCGATGCAGGCGCATCCCCTTATACGCAGCGAGGAAGCATGTTTCCGTTCTTCATCGTTTGCCGTCGACCTCGCCCGCCGGAAAGGCACACGGCTTCATATTCTGCATATCTCGACGGCCCGGGAAACCGGTCTTTTCGATAACAAACTGCCACTGAAGGACAAGAAGATTACGGCCGAGGCGTGTATCCATCATCTCTGGTTTTCGGACGAAGACTATGAAAGGCTGGGCAGTCGCATCAAGTGGAATCCGGCCGTCAAGAGCCCGCGGGATCGCGACGAAATTCTGCGCGCCGTGCTCGACGACAGAATCGATGTCATTGCCACTGATCATGCCCCCCATACGCTTGCGGAAAAGCAACAGAAATACTTCAGCGCCCCTTCGGGAGGACCACTGGTACAACACAGTCTTGTGACAATGCTTGAACTTTATCACCGGCAGAAGATCAGCCTCACGAAAATCGTTGAAAAGATGAGCCACAACCCGGCCATCCTGTTCCGGATAGAAGACCGTGGGTTTATCCGGGAAGGCTATTTTGCCGACCTCGTACTGGCAGATCTGAATTCGCCGTGGACGGTCGATAAAACCAACATTCTGGCTAAATGCGCATGGTCGCCGTTGGAGGGTCAGACCTTCCGGTCGTCCGTCACGCATACGTTTGTATCGGGGCATCTTGCCTGGGCCGAAGGGAAAGTATGGCCTGCCAGCACCGGAAAAAGATTGCGTTTCAAGGTCAAATGATTCGAAATCGCTATTGTAAAATCGTGGACGCTGCCTAAATTTGCAGTCCTCGAAACGGTGAATGTAGCTCAGTTGGTTAGAGCATCAGATTGTGGTTCTGAGGGTCGCGGGTTCGAGTCCCGTCTTTCACCCAAACTCACTTAAGCTTTCCGTATGGAG
>CBKWFZ010000526.1:0-3684 GCA_966673785.1 uncultured bacterium | reverse complement strand
ACCGAACGTAGTAACATCTTCACGTACGAATACTTCTACAACGGTGGCGGCGTAGCGGTTGGCGATATCAATAATGACGGTCTGGCTGACATCTATTTTACATCTAATCTTTTCAGCAATAAGCTTTATCTGAATCAGGGTGATTTTAAGTTTAAAGATATAACAGCGACATCAGGGACCGCTTGCGAAACGGGATGGAAAACTGGCGTGGTCATGGTTGATATCAATGCTGACGGACTGCTTGATATTTATGTGTCGCGATCTGCAAGTCCGGATCCTGAACGGAGACGAAACATGCTGCTCATCAATAACGGCGACCTGACTTTTACCGAGAAGGCGAAGGAATACAACCTCGATGATCCTTCGTACTCGACTCATGCTGCCTTCTTCGATTTTGATAACGACAACGATCTCGATGTGGTGTTGCTCAATCATTCGCTGCTTGAGATATCGAACAGTTTCAATATCAGCGCCAAAAATTCTGACGTGCGTTTTCCTGATGTAGGCAATAAACTCTATCGCAATGATGGTGGCCGGTTTACAGACGTCAGCGATTCTCTGGGCGTTTTCGGTTCGGCATTCAACTACGGACTTGGGCTCAGTCTGTCCGATATCAACAATGATGGTTGGACTGACATCTATACGGGATGCGACTATACGGGGAGGGATAAACTGCTCATCAACGAACATGGTAGTTTATTCAGAGACGTTACTGCCGCACAGCTCAGTCATATTTCCAAGTTTACGATGGGTACCGATATCGCGGATGTTAACGGAGATGGTCTGATGGACATCTTTACACTCGATATGTTGCCTGAGGACAACCGCAGGCAGAAGCAACTCATGGGCACCGATCGCTATGATGTGCATGCAGCGATGGTGAAGAATGGACTTCATTCGCAGTACATGAGGAACATGCTGCACCTGAACAATGGCAACGGCACCTTTAGCGAGATCGGTCAGCTGGCCGGAGTTTCGAATACCGACTGGAGCTGGGCGCCGCTTCTAGCCGATTTCGACAACGATGGAGTGATGGACCTTTTTGTTACCAATGGATTCAAACGCGATCTCACGGACAACGATTTTGCAAAGTTCACAGCTTTTCAGGAGATCGTGGCCGCAAGGAAGGATGGAAAGAACGTAAGCTTCCTCGCAGTGCTCTCCAGATTCACAGAAAACCGAATTCCGAATTACATCTACCAGGGCAACGATGGATTGACGTTTTCCGATCAGACAAAAGAATGGGGCCTTAACCATCCCTGCATCTCCAACGGAGCGGCTTATGCTGACCTTGACAACGACGGTGACCTTGACCTGGTCGTGAATAATATCAACGAAGAGGCTGGTGTCTATCGAAACAACGCAGAAAGAAGTGGAAACCATTTCCTTGAGGTACAACTTATCGGCTATGCTCTGAACCGATCTGCGATTGGTGCGAGGGTGGAGGCTTTTGTTTCCGGAAGGAAACTAGTAAGAGAAAATTTTCCCGTGCGGGGGTTTCAATCATCGATCGATCCGATATTGCATTTCGGCCTGGGCGACGCGAGCTCAATTGATTCACTCATCGTCCGGTGGCCGGACGGCGAAAGCTCGGTTTTTTCGAATTTGCCCGCTGATCAAAGGATCACGATACGATACGGCGATGGTATGCCGGATAGATCGCCGAAGGCCGTCACCATGCCGTTGTATTCTGAAATTCCGGATGCCGTTCCATTTATGCACAGCGAAAATGATTTTATAGACTTTCGGGTACAGGCACTTTTGCCCCGAATGTATTCAACGCAAGGACCGGCAATGGCTGTTGGAGATGTGAACGGTGATGGGCTGCAGGATATTTTTTTAGGCGGAGCCAAAGGGCAGCCTGGAGAATTGTTCATACAAACCAGGAAAGGGAACTATCGAAAGAAAACACCGGATGCTTTTGCTCACGCGATGCAATCTGAAGACGTCGATGCGGTCCTTTTTGATATGGACGGCGATGGTGATCTGGATTTATATGTAGTAACAGGTGGATATGAATACGACGTCAATGATCGATCTCTGGAAGACAGGCTGTACGAAAATGACGGGTCCGGAAACTTTCGTATCAGGGAGCTGCCTTCATTTCTGTCGAGCGGATCGCGCGCGCGGCCAGGTGATGTGGATGGCGATGGTGACCAGGACCTTTTCGTAACGGGAAGAATCGTTCCGGGTCGATATCCTGAAGCGCCTTCAAGCTACATGCTTATAAACGACGGTAAGGGGAATTTTTCCATTGATCCGAACCTGACCGATGAGCTGGAACGATCGGGTATGATCACGGATGCCCTATGGGTTGACCTCAACAACGACAAACTGGACGATCTGATCGTTGTTGGTGAATGGATGGCAATTCGCATCTTTATTAATGAGCGGGGTTCCCTCAAAGAACGCACAAATGAAATCATCGAACCTGGATCAGAGGGACTGTGGAACTGTATCATCGGTGAAGATTTCGACGGTGATGGTGATACGGATTTTGTTGCCGGAAACTTTGGGCTAAACTCCCAAATGAAGACCGCCTTGGATAGTCCGACGACGCTTGTTTATCACGATTATGACGCAAACGGATCGCTTGATCTCTTCCTGAATTATTATGTCCTTGGTAAGAGCTATCCATATCCGACCCGCGATGAACTCACCGAACAGGTACCAGCCTTCAAAAAACGCTTTACAAATTACAGCTCGTATTCTGATGCTGTGATTGATGATGTCCTTACCAAAGAAGAGATGTCGGCGTCACGACAGCTTTCGGCATATCAGTTAAATTCTTGTTATATCAGGAATGATGGCAAGAGGTTTACGATAAAGCCTATGCCAATCCAGCTTCAATTTTCGCCGGTTTTCGCAATGCTTGCTATGGACGTTAACAACGATGGACACCTTGATATTATTTCGGGCGGAAATCTTTCTGCAACGCGATCACGGGCGGGCAAGCTCACGGGTAACACAGGTTTTGTGTTCCTGGGTGATGGTCAGGGCAATTTCAGGTTTTTGCCTGCGGACGAGACCGGTATTCGAATTTCCGGGGATGTTCGACAAATAAAGAACGATGGTACAACACTGTTATTCGGCGTCAACAACCAATCAGTGCAGTTCTATCGATCGAATTAACGCACCTGGTTTTTATGCTGCGCCCGGAATGACAGATTGTTAACAAATCGTCCCTTAAAAGGAAACATTTAACGACCCTGAGGATACGAGTTATGCCCTTTTGGTATCAAATCCATCCCTTTCCATTTGCGATCTTGATCGGGATTAAGGGCGTGAACGATTCAGGAATTTTGGGGGGCGGAGACGAATTGCGTACTGTCGAAATACGGATTGCAGGAACTTTTAAGATCAACGAATATGAAACTTACTAGTATACTAACGGTGCTTACGTTTATCGTCACGTCAGGCTTTTCGCAAGCGCCCGGATTCTTTCTTGAGAATAACGAGAAAACAGCAATAGTTCCACTTTTCGTTGACCATGCAAAACCTGCTGAGACGCCTTCGGTATTTATCGAAGTAAACGCTGCAGGAGTTTCGATTCCCGTGTCGAAATACATCTACGGCAACAACGTGAATCCCTATATGACGCAGATCGTGGATCAGCCGGTTCTGCTTGACCACATTAAAGAGCTTTCACCAAACGTGATCCGGTTTCCGGGCGGGAATCTCAGT
>CBKWFZ010000525.1:0-3688 GCA_966673785.1 uncultured bacterium | reverse complement strand
CCTCCCCCTGCTCACTCGGCGGAAGATCGCCGGGAAACATGAAAGGTTCTTCGGGCTTGGAACCGGGATCGGTCGTGCCAAATCGTCGTGTGCCAAAGGAGCCGAGGAAGAAGTGCTTGTAGTACGCATAATCGGTGCAGAAGAAATTTGCGCATTTTCTTTCCGTCCTGACGAAGTTACCGGGTTCAAGCACCGGTGCTATTCTTGTCGCGCGTGGCCGTGTGACATAACGTAAATCGGACAGTTTTCGATATTTGAACGTTGTCGCCTCACCCGAGGGAAGTGTTATTGCCGTCAAATGCCATTTGCTCGAGTACTGTGAAATCTTTTTTTCCTCCAGAACAGACGCGGGAACAAACGCCTCGTGCATCGAGCCCTTGCAGTCGTAGTAGTAATGATACGTGTCGGGTGGGGGGTTGTCAAGATAGGGAACATAGGGCGGGCATGTCTCAAGCACCTTATAATAGAAAGTCGCTCCAACCACAAGCGTTTCAATCGTTCGTAATTCCACTGCTTCCGCATTACCTCCAAAGGTATACCGGGTGCCATTTTCGGTAACAAGTTCAATTCTGTCAATTCTCTTCTGACTGCCATCGTATGTGGTGGTCGCATACGTGATCTTCACGTTCTGCCGGGGGATTGCATGTGCAGCGCCATTCTTGTCGAGAACGAAACGGATCGTCCTTCCTGGTATTGTGATTGTAAAAACATCGGGCGATCCGTCTTTGTCGTTCCTTTCCGACCATTGGGTCCAGTCGGTGGCGGTGATGTTGGTGAAGTAGTTCGTTTCCCGGGCGTGCCTCAGATAGCCATTGTCAACCCGTTCATCGGCAAGCCCCTTGAGCTCACGTTGCACGAACCCTCCAGCCGAAAGAATCCACTTCATTCCGGATGGGCCGGACAATTCATCGGTTCGCAATCCTGTGGCATCGTAGCCAATTGACACCGGCACCGTGATATCGCGCCCTGGCAGATCCAGCAACTTCAGCGAGACTTCGGGCAGGCCGGTATAGTAATTGATATTCGTGTTTCCGAATGTTCCGAACGAACCCACCTCGGGTTTTTTGGGGATGTAGTTGGAGTAATAGTCGCTTTTGATTTCTTTGCCCTGCGCACATAGCTCAAACGTTGCGAGCAAAATCAAAGACAGGCAAAACCATTCCGGGCTCCACCGTGCTTTCAGTGATCGCACCCGCATGCCTAGTCGTTCCGTTTAATTTCCGACTCGAGTTGGGCTATCCGCGTTTCCAGGTGCCGGGCGTATTTTCGCTCCTGAATCAGATACAGCGTCAGCTCTTCAATTTTTTTCAACAAGACTACCGAGAGATTGCCGACGGAAACTCCGTTTTCTGCAACCATCGTCGAATCAGGTACGCCGGGAAGATGCCGGTATTGATTAACAAAGCGTTCGATTTCTTCCAGATCGGGTAACGGATAAGCCGGAGAAAACACATAGTCGGGCCAGTTTTGTTTCAGCTTTACTACCACTTCTTCGGCAACAAGATTCCCACCGACAGCAAGCGCATAGCCTTTTGTGTCGGTAACACCGATTCCAACCTTACCGTCGGAGTAAAAGATTGCCTTGTTGGCATCGGGGGCCGTCCACTGGGCATAACTGAAGAACGGGTACAGGGCGAGACAGAAGAGGATGTTTCTTTTCATAGGAATAAATTTTAGCTAACGGGTTTCAAAATGTTTTTCTGATGAACAGAAAATCGGGGGGGTAGGTCAAAGATGGGATGCTGAGGCAGGAATTAAAAATCAAAGTCACAAACAAAATCACGTCGAAAAATTGTCAGGAAAACCGGATTGACAAGCATCTTGAAAATTATTACCTAGCCATAGTTTCTCACCCGTTACATGCTATGCGTCGATATAACATCATCCTTGCCGGGGTTTCCGAGCTGAACGCAGCAGGCCTCCGGACCGCTTTGAGTTCGCTTTCGTTCGACCTCGTATTTTATGAATACCCAAACCAGAGTATGTTCCTGCCACCTTCTGAGCCGCGAGCGGAGATTATTATTCTTGATGTTCGGAATGGATCGGGCGTAGGATTGATTCGGGCGATGGAAATCCTGCGGCGGCTGCGGAAACACAAAACAATACTCATCACTGAAACACTCTCCGGGTCAGTTATGGCAAACCTTTCCCGTATCGGAGCAAAAGCATTTATAACACCTGAAACGTCAATTGACGAGATCCCGGGAATGTTTCGCGCCGTCATCCTTGGTGACCGCTATCTTGCAGAACCAGGGTCAGGGTTGCCGGCAATGCCGAAGATCACCAGAACTGATTGTGCCATGATGGAACAACTCGGGTACGGAAAAACGACGAAGGAGATCAGCCAGATACTGGGCATCGCTGAGAAAACGATCGAAACAACCCGATGCAGGCTTCTTCGAAAAACAGGTACCCGGAACACAAGTCACCTTCTCACGTTTGCGTTTCGCAATCATTTGTTGGCTCCCGGGTCAATTGAAAAGAGTTAGCAGGACAAGACGAGGTCTTTCATGCATGCAATCCACAACGGGTGGTCATTAAGGCTCTCAACAAGCTGGACCTTTTCGCCTCCGTTGTGAGCAAATATCTCCTGGTACTCTTCACCGATTTCGATAATCGTTTCAAGGCAGTCGGCGGTGAAGGCCGGAGAAAAAACGAGGATCTTCTTCATCCCACGCTTCGCACAGTCTTCAACCACAGCATCCGAAAAAGGTGTGAGCCATTTCTTGTCGAGACGCGATTGAAAGCAGACAGTATATTTCTCCGGTGGGATACCGAGTTTCCCGGCAAGGAGCCGTGTGGTCGCATAGCACGTGGCCTTGTAGCAAAATTTATTTTCCTCGGTTATTTCCGTTTCACAATTGTGGTCGGCACAAAGGCCTTCATCATAGACCTTGTCCACCTGCCGTTCAGGAAGGCCATGATATGAAAACAGGAAATGCTCGTATTGGGTGAGGTCGTATTGGCGTCCGCGTGCGACAAACGCGTCGAGAAACGACGGATGTGAATAGTACTGACTAATGAATCTGATCTCGGGAATCACCCACCATTTCCTTATGACGCGCATCACTTCGTCATGTGCGGATCCGGTTGTGGCAGACGCGTACTGCGGGAACATCGGCAGAACGACAATCCTTGCATAGTTCTTTCTCCGGATGCGCTCCAGGACGTCGGGAATAGACGGGTTCTTGTACCGCATCGCGAGATAGACATCGTGAGAGTCGCCAAGTTCCTCCTGTAACAGGTCTCTTGCCCGCTCGCTGTGGAAAAGCAACGGCGACCCTTTATCGGTCCACAGTTTCTGATAAACCTTCGCCGATTTTGGAGCCCTGAATGGAACGATAATCAGATTGACCAGAAGCTTTCTCGGCAGCCACGGTATGTCGATGACTCTGGGATCATTCAGAAATTGTGAAAGATAAGAGCGTACATGCGAAACAGACGGGCTGTCCGGAGTACCAAGATTAATGAGCAGAACCGCGACCTTTTCCTTCATAAGCGAGCACGAACTTACGCATTAACAGCCTTTGAGAAAAGTTGTTATGAAAACAGTCCCGGAAAAGACCACGCGATCCAGCCGTAGATAATAAAATAGAATACCCGCGCGGCGCATGCCAGGACGAATCTCCTGAATGGCAAATGGACCGACCCTGCGAGCATGCAGGTCCCTGAAAATGGAAGCGGTGTC
>CBKWFZ010000524.1:0-3699 GCA_966673785.1 uncultured bacterium | reverse complement strand
TTCTTGTTGTCAAACGGCAGCATCTTGACGGCCACCCAGCGTGGATAGAAGAAGGACATGGACACCAAAAGTATGAACACGGTTCCCAGCATAAAGGCCCAGCGCTTCCACCGTGTTTCAAGCATTGGATTTACTGTAGCCTTATAGATCTTGTAGATGCGGGATTCCTCGAGCACATGGTGGCCCGACTCTTTGGAATGTTCCTTCTCACGGAGGAAGAGATAACCGAGATAAGGCGTAAGCGTAAGGGCGACCACCAGCGAAAGCAACATCGCAATCGACGCGCCTATCGGCATCGGGCTCATGTAGGGACCCATCATACCGGATACGAAAGCCATCGGGAGAACCGCGGCTATTACCGTGAATGTCGCGAGGATCGTCGGATTCCCTACTTCGTTGATCGCGAAGATCGCCGCCTGCAGGAACGGGAGCCGTTTCATTTTGAAATGCCGGTGCATGTTCTCCGCAATGATGATCGAATCATCTACGACAATACCGGTGATGAACACGAGGGCAAAGAGCGTGATGCGGTTCAGCGTGTAATCGAGGAAGTAGTAGCTGAATAATGTCAGTGCGAACGTAACGGGAATGGAGAGAAATACGACGAGACCTCCACGCCAGCCCATGGCAAGCATCACGAAAAGCGTTACGGCTACAATCGCTACAAAGAGGTGCAGAAGCAATTCGGAAACCTTTTCCGAGGCTGTTTCGCCGTAGTTCCGCGTCTCGGTGACGTGTACATCCTGCGGGATGAGCTCCTTTTCAAGATGTTCGACTTTCGCGAGAATACGCTCCGATAGATTCATCGCATCGGCGCCGCTCTTCTTGGCAATAGACAATGTAACGGCTGGGTAGTCCGACTGATATTTGTCCGCCAGCTCGGGATCGTCCTGGCCGTAGCCGAAGAATACATACTGACGTGGTGTCTCCGGACCGTCGGATACGTCCGCGACTTGTTGCAGATAGACGGGCTTGCTGTCGTTCGTGCCAATGATAATATTTCTTATCTCGTCGGCATCACGCAGAAAGTTGCCTGTGTGCACGGCGAAAACAGTATCACGGTTCACAAGCTGACCCGCGTGTACCTGTGCGTCATTGCCCTGAAGATGCCGCGCGACGGAGAGAAAATCAACACGGCTTTCCGTCATGCGGTCCTTGTCAACCACTACATTGATCTGCCGGCTGCGGCCACCGATTACGTTCACCGTCGAAACATCGGGGATCTTCTTGATCTCATTGGTCACTACCTGTGCAAGCTGCTTCAGTTCGTAGTCGCTATATTTCTCACTCCAAAGTGTGAGTGCGAGAACCGGTACGTCATCGATCGCGCGCGTCTTTATCAACGGCATCGATGTCCCGGGCGGCATGCGGTCCATGTTCTTCATCAGCTCATTGTACAATTTCACCAGGGAGCGTTCGGTGTCTTCGCCCACATAAAACTGCACGATGATCATCGCCTGACCTTTCATCGAGGTGGAATATACATACTCAACTCCCCTGATATTGGAGATGATCTTTTCTATGGGCTGTGCTACCCGCGCCTCGACTTCCTGTGATGAGGCGCCCGGGTAAGCGATAAAGATGTCGGCCATCGGTACTACGATCTGCGGTTCCTCTTCACGGGGGATCAGCATCGTGCTGTACCCGCCGATCAGGAGAAAGCCAACCATCAGCAGTATCGTTAATTTCGATCGGATAAATGCCTTGGCAATATTTCCGGATAAACCTTCTTTCATTTTCTTGGAGAATAGTGATTATGATCCCGTTTATTGCGCGATGACCGCGGCCCCATCAAAAAGTTTTCCTTCCGCCGTGGAAATGAACGATTCATTCGCATTCAATCCGGAGAGGATCTCGGTCTTTCCATCAATAGACCGTCCTGTTTTCACCCAGCGGAGAAGCGCGGTATTCTGCGCGCTCATGGTATATAGTCCGGTAAGCTGATCTTTCTGCACGACGGCTTCGCTCGGAACGAAAACTGATGCAGGCGTGCTCCCGGGTTCTGACAAAGCAACGGCCGCCGTGACATGCATTCCGGGATAGATATTTTTGTCGCCGGTTTTTTCAATCGCTATCGTGACCGGATAACGGCCTCCGCTAATGCCCGACGAGGGACTGACCTCCGAAACGCGGCCCTTGATGTGTTGTCCGGAGGACCTTATGATAATTTCGGCTTCGGCGCCAACGTCGATCAGGCCAATCTCGCCTTCCGATACTGTGGCGTTCACCTTGAGGTTGCTGATATTTTCTACCGCAAGCAAGGGAGCACCTGGATTGGCCATACTACCTTCTTCAATGTACTTTTGCGTAACGACACCGTCAAAAGGTGCTCTTAGCTCCGTGTAGTTCAGCATCGCTTCGGCCTCGCGTTGCATTTGTCTTGCTGCTTCAGTCTTTGCCTTCAGTGATTCATGGCGTAACGTAATGTTTTCCAGTTCTTTCTCCGATGCACTTTGCTCTTTATAGAGTTCAGTGTAACGCTGCAGGTCTTTCTCTGCGTCAACCAGTGCGGCCTCAGCTTCGGCTACCATGGCACGTGCCTGCGCTCTTTTTGCCTGGATGTCCTGGTTGCTGATACTGAGTAGCAGCTGATTCCTCCGGACCTTGTCGCCTTTTTTCACGTGAATGCCTGTCACGAATCCCATTACGCGGGTGCTGATCACGGCTGCGTCGGAAGCTGCAACGGTACCGCTGGTTTCGATGGCCTGGAGTGCCCGAGTCTCGGGTGCTGACACGACAACTTTTATCGCCGGAGCGTTGTCTCGTTCTGTTGTTTCTGTGCTGTCACTGCAGGAGAACAGGACGACCGAAAGAATTACCGGTAATAGTCTGATGGTATTGGATTTCATAATGATTGATTACTGTTCAGTTGATTGTGTTAGAAAACGAATGTAGGAGGCCATTATGGTAAGCTGAGTTTCGGCCGCGGCCTTCGCGAGTTGCTGTTGCGAGAGAAGCATCTCGGCCTGGAGAACATCGTTCGTCGAAGCGAGTCCCAACTCATAACGGTTGCGGCGGATGCGAAGCGCTTCTGAGGCTTGCCCGACCGACGCTTCCTGTTGAGCCAGCATGAGCCGTGCATCGTTGAACTGGCGTAAGGCTTTGTCCAGTTCAACGCGGGCCTGCTCTCGTGCGAGGGTTAATTCGGTTTCAGCTTTTTGTCGTTCAACCTGTAGCTGCGTTATCTTGTGCTTGGTAGCCATGCCGTTGAACAAGGTCCAGGAAAGTTGTGCTCCGATCATGTATGAGTTGGACCCGAAACCAAGAGGCTCGTCGTCATTGATATAGTACTCCGCGAAGGCGTTGAGGTTCGGCAGGTAGGACAGCTTTGATGATTGAATCATTTTCTCGCGGGCGGAGACACCCGATTCCATCGCGAGGAAATCGGCGCGCGTCGCAACGATAGTGCCATCACTTTCGTAAGTCGCTTCAATCAGACCAACCGAGTCAATTTCAAACGATTCAGGTCCGGCGGCCCCAATGAGAAGTTTGATATCGTCCATCGCATTGGCGACGTTGCTTTCTGCCTGTGTGACCTGGTTCTCCGCAGCTTTCAGCTGAACCTCGGCGGTGAGAAGGTCCGCGCGTTGCAGGTAGCCCTTGTCAAACCGGTTCTTCGTTTCCCGGTGAATCTCCCTGACCGTCGCATGAGACTGGGTCGTTACCTTTCGGGCCTGAACCGCCATGCGGTATTGAGCA
>CBKWFZ010000523.1:0-3711 GCA_966673785.1 uncultured bacterium | reverse complement strand
CCTCCGACGAAACGCTTGCACTCATACCGCTTCCCGTAAGTGTATCTGTAATGAAGGAAAGGATCTCACTCGAAAACGGTTACACCCTCAGTGCCGCTCAGGTGGAGGCTACTGCCGTGGCCGGGCTGCTTCGTGATTACCTGGCTTCCACCGGAATCTCCGAAAAGGAATCGGGGACACAACTGGTTTTGCAAGTTGACGCAGGCGATACCACCATCAGGCCTGAAGGATATCGATTGGTTGTCGATGGGAATGGAATCAATGTCACGGGACGCGATGGTGCAGGACTTTTTTACGGAGCCCAGACGCTCATGCAACTGGCTGGGACCCATGGAACGGCATTGCCTGTCGTAACCATCAACGACTACCCGCGCTTCGCCTACCGCGGAATGCACCTCGATGTGGGAAGACATATGTTCCCGGTCGAATTCATTAAGAAGTATATTGACCTAATGGCTCACCACAAGATGAACCGTTTTCACTGGCATCTTACGGAAGACCAGGGCTGGCGTATCGAGATAAAAAAATATCCCCTGCTGCAGGAGAAGGCGGCGTTCAGAAAAGAAACCGTCATCGGGCACGCGAGCACCGCCACCCGTGGGAACAAAAAGGATTTCGACGGTAAACCATACGGAGGATTTTACACACAGGACGAGATCCGGGATGTAGTCCGGTATGCCGCGGAACGGTATGTGACCATCATTCCCGAAATCGAATTGCCCGGGCATTCTCTTGCCGCGCTATCGGCTTATCCGCATCTGGGCTGTACCGGCGGTCCTTACGAAGCCGCAACAACCTGGGGTGTATTCGACGACGTTTATTGCGCGGGAAAAGAAGAGACGTTTACATTTCTCGAGGACGTTCTCGATGAAGTAATGGCACTCTTTCCCGGAGAATACATCCACATTGGCGGCGACGAGTGTCCGAAGACACAATGGAAAAAATGCACCCATTGTCAGAAGCGCATGCGCGATATGGAATTGCAGGACGAACATCAGCTGCAAAGCTATTTTATCAGGCGTGTCGAAAAGTATTTGAACGATCATGGCCGGCAAATTATTGGCTGGGATGAAATACTCGAAGGTGGCCTGGCGCCAAATGCAACCGTGATGAGCTGGCGCGGCGAGCAGGGCGGCATTGAAGCGGCGAAGTCTCAACACGGCGTCATCATGACTCCCGGAAACTGGTGCTACTTCGACCACTATCAGGACACCACCGGCACGGAACCATTGGCGATTGGGGGATTTACACCCGTATCGGAAGTATATTCATACGAACCGGTTCCCGCGGGCCTATCATCCGCAGAAGCAGCATACATCCGGGGCGCCCAGGCCAATGTCTGGACTGAGTACATCAAGACTCCGGAGCACGTCGAATATATGGTATACCCGCGTGCATGCGCCATGGCTGAAGTATTGTGGACGCCATCAACCCTTCGGAATTATGAAGCGTTCGAAAACCGGCTCAAGCCCCACCTTAAGAGGCTTGACGGCTGGAGCGTGAATTACGCCCGGCATATTTTGATGGATCGCGAAAAAGTTGGTAATTCAGGAAGCAAATAAAGCCTGATTGCCATGAAACGGTTGTTACCTTCCCTTTTCCTTTTAGCCCTTTCGATAACGATTGCCAGTTTCCAACTGCTGAAAACGACCCTTCACGTAACGGTGAGAGACGACCTCGGCAATATCGTCGAAGGTGCCTCAGTTCAGCTTTTTGAAAACGAAGCCGACTACACCAAGGAAGAAAACGTTGCAGCCGAAGGAACCACCGATTCAAAAGGTATTGTCAAGCTCAAAGACCTCAAGCCCATTACGTATTTCGTGATTGTACGCGAAGGAGACCGGGACAATGCCGGCGGTGGAGAACAAACCGGCAAGCTGGAAGAAAAACGAACCAACAAGGTAACCATAATCATTCAGTAGAGGCAGCGGGGAAAACGCGCCGACTCATCTCCCGGCTGTTCCCTGTGGTCTTGTGTACACATGAATGTAAGACTCCTCCGGCGTACGTGGCGCGAGAAACGAGAACTCATACTGATACGTCTCATCAAGGCACTTCTTAACATCTTCGGGATAAAAGTTAATCACCTCGTTCACCGGAATCGATTCGAATAAGACTACATCGTATTCAAATTCGCCAACACGACGGCAAAACTCGTCAACCTCTTTCTGGAAAATTGAAACACCCTGGTGGAACCACATTGGCTGATTGGTGAGTGGTGTAAACGGGATCTCGTACGCGAGGGATGTGAGCTCACTCATGTTCAGCACCCGTACATCAGGATTATTCGCGAAAGCTGGGAGTTCCTTGATACGTTTGATGCCGTCAATGGTGCTCTCAGCGAGATAAAGGTGATCCATTGTTTTGAACTCGCTGGCAAGCCGGTATTTATGTGACGTACGTACATCCGCTTTTTCAAGAACCGTCGGTTTTTTCGCTACCAGACGTTGGATATTTCGCCAATAGATTCCACTCCACCAGAAACCGACCAGGACTCCCGCTAAAGCGAGGTACCGCCAGTCGGCGAGATTGTACGAAAACCTAAGGTGACTGATCACATAAGCAAATCCAAAGGCGTAGAAGAAGACCTCACCATTCGGCGGTTCATGACTTGTCACCTGAATGATCAGCGATTTAACCATGATCGCTGCGCATACAAGCGCAAACAGAAATTGTTTCTTGTCGCCGAGAAATTCGCGGCTGCGCCTGATTTTATCTACCGTTACCAGGACGATGACCAGCAGAAAGAACTTTTGCCAGTAGGACCATCCTAAAATATCATTCAGAAAATTGATCGTATGGATCCTGCTATCGTGCGGTGCCTGTCCATAGTTGAACCAGTACATAAAGTCATAAGGGAGGAGTGGCGCAACAAACAAGATCGTCCACAGAAGCACCGCACCCCCAAAGATGGCGGTTTTCTTTATGGATCGGTCGACCAATCCGTCATAGATCAAAACACTCCCCACGATCAACAATGACAGTGCGCCCCCATCCTGTTTTGTAAAAAATGCAAACAGGATAAAGAATGCACTCGCAAACAGGCTGCACAAAACTTTCCACATCCGGTCAGTGAAGACGGCAACAAGCGCGAAGTAGATCGCGACAAACCCCAGGACAATTACGAGATGATTATACCACGGCCAGAAATTCCACGATACATATGAAAAACAGAATATCACAACGGACAGCAGGATTACCTCCGGTCTGACTCCAAGTTGTTTAAGGATGGCGCGAAACGTAAGAACGCTCACCAGGTTGATGAACACCTGCGCCTTGATGAGCGAATACATGAATGGTCCGAATATCTTGAAGAAGACCGCGGGAATAACCCAGTAACCATAACCCATTGGCAGGCTGAAATCACGAAAAGGAATCTGACCGATCGAGAGCCGGTACGCACCCTCCCATGAGAGGAAAATATTGAGGCGATACGGATTATTAAACAGCAATGGAACCAGGCAAAACGTCGCGGCGATAACAAGTTCAAGAGCGAACAACTGTCTCGCCGATAGTACTCCTGAAGATGTAAATACTTTTTTCAGTGTAAGCACGGGCTGAATCCTGTAGGTAAGGTTGAACCATGCGGGATGGTTACTCATATCAATAAGATGTTTAGCATTGGTAAACGATGGATATAAATATGGATGCCAGACGGGCTTTGCAAAATACAGACGGCCATATTACTAATATCTGATCTTCCCTTCGCAC
>CBKWFZ010000522.1:0-3718 GCA_966673785.1 uncultured bacterium | reverse complement strand
AGTATAGTAGCTACCATCGGAGCACTTTAATATGCACATCCAACCTTTCATTTTGCACAACGGTATATTCAGACTAGCATTCTTGCCAGCTGTATAGCAACAATCAGACAGACGTCAATGCCTTTGTGAAAATAAAGGCAGTTGGTCAGCATGTCAATTTTAAAAGGACGAATGCCTTTTCGCTGTCAGTACGAGGGCAGCCGAATGCGAACAGCATTCCGTAGGATCTTCCCTATTTCCAGAACTCGTCTTCCCACACTTCAGTCGTGTCGGTTTCAGCGTGATTTGCGTGCAGGACCGAAATTTCTTCAAGCTTGGCCGGAGAAGCGATAGCCTGAATTTCGTTAAAAAGGACCCGTTCCTCAAAACGGATGTGGGCATCAAGCTTTTCTTCGATCAAACTCAGGTTCTTCGGGTCGTCGTGGATGCCTTCGAACAGCCGCCTCAGCTGCCGGTGCTCTTTCAGGGCACGCTTCACCAGGTCGTGTTCGTTGCCCAATACGGAAAACACATATTTTTCTTCAACATCGAAATGATCCAGCAGATGATTCTCGAAGAACCAGACCGCATACGACTGGATGCGGTCAACAGAAATATTCTTCCTGAAACCGGTCCGTATTTTCCAGCAAAGCAACAACCCGTCGTGATGCTCGCGACTTAATGGTGCAAGAAATTCGTCTCTTTTGATGGGCATAGCTGCACTGATAAACTTGTTTAATACTTGTCCCGGAACGAAAGCGGTAAACGCAGGTCCGGAGCCGCCACGCAATCCTGTCCGTTGACGACCTGCGTTCTTGACGCTTTTAGCTGACGACAACACGATGTGCCATGAACGTCCTTTATGCAACCAACTCTTTTTCGAGCGCAATGGTTTTGGGAAACAGGATATTATTTTCCAGATGAATATGCAGGTGCAGATCTTGTTCAAATTCCTTCAGCAACGCGAAAGTCACCTGGTACGTGCTGCATCCGTCTGGGGGTGCGGTGTAGTGATTGCTCAGGGCTTCTATTTTGCTGAAGCGATCACCTTCCGTTGAATGTTCCTCCATCATCATCTGAACCGGATTTTGAACCGTACCAAACTGGGGTGAAGTAACTTTCTGTCCGTCCTGTTTCGCCTTGGCCATCTTCCGCACGAAGGGAAACAGGATGAACTCTTCCTTCTTCATGTGCGCTGCCAGTTCTCCCGCCGATGCGTTGAACTGATCCTGAATCTCGAATAATTCGGGATGACGTTCACCGTGAACCCGGCATATTTTGTCCAGATAAGGTTTGATCTCCAGGATTTTGGTTTCAACATAACGGTGATGTCTTTTCTCAATGTAATCGGCCAACAAATCCAACGGCCACGATTTATAGTCGGTAGCGTCATTGACTTGCTCACGTGAGACGGTCTCCAGGTCTTCCAATACGTTATCCGGATCGATGTTCGTCTTTGCACATGCTTCGAGAATGGTTCTGTTTCCCTGGCAGCAGAAATCGATGCCGTATTTTTTGAAAACTGACGCGGTGCGATAATCCTGCGCTACCAGCTCGCCGATGATATTTTCCTGATTGAATTTCATACGTTTTTGTTTATTAAGTTTTAATCTGTTTAGCATACGAATAACTGGCATTTATTGAATTGGGATGATCGGGTTATTCCTGTAATACGTAATCTTGTGATGGAACATTTCCGCCATACGCTCGCCCTGCCACTTGGCACGTATTGCTTTTTCTCCGGCAAAGTGTTCATCGACCGTGTCGTGAAACAGTTTCACCCAGCGACTGAAATGTTCGCTGTCAACAGCGAGTCTGGCGTGCGGTAGAAACGGACTGCCATGATAGGTGTGTTCTTCAAGCAATACCGTCTGCCAGAATCTGTACATTTTTTCCAGGTGCTCCGGCCACCGGTCACGGATGCGATCATTGAAGATGTCTTTAAGGAGCGGGTCCTCTCTTACCTTTCCGTAAAACGAATCCACAAGCAGACGAATGTCGGCTATGTTCATTATATCCTGTTTCATTGCGGTAACATGGTATGTTCAAATACTAAAATTTGTGAGCACGTAATAAGCAGCCCAGCCTGCGAAGCCCATTACCAGAGCCCAGATCCAGGAGGGGATACCCCGGGGTGTTTCGCTTCCGTCGATAAGGAATTGCTTCTGGTCACCTTTACCATAGGCATTGACCATAATCGGCAATACCCCGTCGACAACGTCATCGCTTTTCAGACCTTCGACCGAGATAGCGGGACCGTTACGTACCGTAAACGGGATGACACGGATTCCTTCCTTTCCCGACGGCTCCCTGCCGACAATCTTCAGTGTATGTTCTCCGTCGGGCAGCTTACGCGTGTCCAGCTCAAACCGGATAGGGACATCGAATTCACCGATGGGTTGGAGTGCATCGTCAAGAAATACGAATACTTTACTTTTCTGGTTTGTCATATCAATCCATATTGAGGATGCTGCGTTTGATGTGCGCACATTCTTTTTCACCCGGTCGAAGCATCCATTTGACTGTGTAAAAGGCGGACACCGTAACGATGGCTACCATACTCCAAACGATCAGATAATCCCAGTTGCTTTGCGGTCCGCCGCCATGTGCTATTCCCCTGAGTATTTTAGGCTGTTGCTTCTGACAGACTTCACATGCCATCGCGGCGCCGTTCGCGAGCAAGAGTGGAACTATCAGTGTCAGTTTTCTCAATGTCGTCATAGATCCGGTTTTTGATTTTCGATCTGCTCAAGGATACGCCCGACTTCTTCGGGAGAAATTACACGCGCGTTATTGCCCCAGCTTGTGCGTTCATGGTTGATCAGGGCGGTTACCTCTTCAGCGGTCAACCCATTGTTGGTCCCTACTGCCGGCATTTCGCCGTACTGATCGTGTCCGTTGTAACCTTTCATGATTATTTCAATCAGTATAGCCGGGTCATCGTCTAACACGATCGGGCTTGATTTCAAAGGTGGAAATGCGCCTTTAAGACCGGCACCGTCTGCCTGATGACACGCCTGACAATTATTGGCATAAAGCCGGGCACCGTCTGCCTTGAGAAGTTGCTCACCGCCTTGCGGAGGTGACTGATCTGCCTGGTTGCCGTATAAAAATTCCGGAGCAGTCATACCGCCTGGCAGCAGTGTTTGCTTGAGAGACTGCAGATAGGCTACAAGTTGTAAAGCCTCTTTGCGGGCTACAAGTTGCCGGTTTCCTTGTGCGGCGATTCCTTCCGGAAGGTTTACGACTTTATCTCCTTCATCGGGATTCGTCTTCCACGCGAAGAGCCATGGATATGCGGGCATGATCGATTCATCGACTACAACGCGGGGGTTATAAAGATGCAGCAGGTGCCAGTCTGCACTCGGCAAACGGTTGCCTATATCGGTCAGGTCAGGACCGGTGCGTTCCGTACCCATCAGGGTCGCCGAGTTCATCCACCAGCTCATCCGCTTGCTGTTCGCGTAGTCTGCAGCTATGCCGGGTCTTGATCCCCAGGTTTTATCCATGTCGACGTTTCGGACTTGCTGTGAGTGGCACGCCACACATCCTTCTGCAATGAATACATGTTTGCCTGCCAACGCATCTCCGGTAAGCACTTCACTGCCGGGCAGGGGAGCGTTGTCACGCTGATTCTTCATTGCCGGCATTATGGCCACGAATATGGATAAGGCGACGAAGAGCGATAGTGCCGCACCAAACAGTTTTTTATGATCGTTGAATATGTCCATAGACTTCG
>CBKWFZ010000521.1:0-3733 GCA_966673785.1 uncultured bacterium | reverse complement strand
TGAATATTCCAGCGGAACGACTAATATTTTGTCGCGCATTATCCGGCAGCAGCTGGGCGACACCGCTTATTATCGCTTTCCATACGAAGAGCTTTTCTATCCCATCGGTATGTACAATACCATACTGGAACCGGATGCGTCGGGTACATTTGTCGGATCGTCCTATGGGTTCGCCTCCGCGCGCGACTGGGCCCGTTTTGGATTACTGTACCTGAATGATGGCGTCTGGCAGGGTACGCGCATTTTACCCGAAGGCTGGGTTCGCTATTCGACGACACCGGCGCCGGCCGCGCCCCTGCAGGAGTATGGAGCGCAGATCTGGCTCAATGCCGGCAAGAAAGACGACGCCTCTGGGGTGCGTTACCCCGGACTTCCCAACGACGCTTTCATCTTCGACGGTTTTGAAGAAAACTCAGTGGTCGTAATTCCATCGCGCCAGGCAGTGATCGTTCGCCTCGGTGTTACTCATCATGGGAACTTCAATCTTGCAGAGTTGGTCGGCGGCGTGCTGGCCGCGCTACCCCACCCTGACGGAACGCAGCCGTGACAAAACGCCGTCTCCATAACAAACCTGCGATCAATAATGCCAGGAATACAACACACGTCCAGGGAACAACGTCGCCTATCTGCGTATAGAGGGTCCGTGTTTGACGGACTGGTATATTGGCTACTAGAATTTTCTCACCGCTGTCGTAGAAGTCGCGTTTTGCAAGTATCCGACCCACCTGATCGCACGCTATCGAAACTCCGCCACTCGCGGGGCGTAGCAGTGCAAATCCGTTTTCGATGGCCCTTACCCGCGCGATGTGACTGTGCATGGGCGATATCTCGCGCCAGTCCCCAGAGGGAAGTATCATTAATTGCGCAGCCTTTTTGCCCGCCTTTCGCATCAGCGCCGGAAAGTCGCCATCATAACAAATGGATGTTGCGATGTGACCGAATGCCGTGGAAACGACCGGGACTTCGCCGTCTCCGGGAACGCTGCCTTCAACGAAGGGTACCGGCTTGTTCTTGAAAAAGATATTTTCAATCCCGCCTGTTGGCGAAATGAGGACCGCCTTGTTCTCTACGAATTTCCTGCCGGCCTCGACCTTGCCGGGCAGAAACGTGCCGAGTGAAAGCACAAGCCATACGTCATTTTCTTTTGCCACCTGCTGAGCTTTCTCGATCAAATCGTTCTCCCTGGGCTTCACTGTTAACAAGAGCGCTTCTGAAAAAGCGACGAGCTTCGCCCCTGCGTTTGCTTCCCTCGCCGCCAGTGAGAGTAACGAATCCTGGAATTGAACAAGGGCTTTATGGGTCCGCTCAAACTTTGGATTCAGCGGATCTTCGACAAAGACCGCCAGGGCCTTGTTAAGTTCGGCGAGCTCGGGAGATGTTTGTGTGAGCTCGGATGGGTTCAGCGTGATCTTTTTGTCGAATGCATCGTGGTAGACAGTTTTAAGCGGTTCAATATTCCATGCCGAAATCGACGCAACACGAACCGTGCTTGCGGAAGCGTCAGATGCGGTTTCTATACGCAGCGAACCCCATAGCAAGATTACGCCAAGAACGATAGCAAAGGCTTTGATCAAACGCAGGGGTGCCCTGGATTCGCAGAACCAGATATACACGAGCGACGATGACGTATATATAAAGAGCGATATGCCCCATATTCCGGTGATGGACGCAAGCTGAAGCAGCGGCAGGTTTTCGGCCTGCGTATAAACGATGGAACCGAGAGTCCCTCCACCTCCAAAAGAAAGCATGAAGTCGTGCACTACCGCAAAACAGGGAAACACGAATACGCGCATCCAGTGTGTGGTCCGTCGTACAATCAGAACCGAAAACAAATAAGACAGCGAACCGGTAATGGCAAGCTGGAGTGACAGCAATACCAGGACGATAGATGGAAATGGCATTACCCCCCAATTCGCCGCCATCCCTGAGATAAAGAGTATGCCTGCCGCCACGAGAAACGCTTTTCCTGCCCGCAAGCCGTGAATGGCCATCATTACGAAGGCGGGTGCGATCCATGCTGCCGGGGCGAAAGTCCATTTTGGTGAAAGCAGAACCAGGCTCACAAGCGCAGCTGCTGCGAAAAGAAGACGCGGATGAATTTTGAAACGCATAGTTTTTTCCCGCAAGTACGAATGGCAGGCCGGGAAATATGTCCGGATGCATGAAGACGAACGTTTTTGGAAGGAAGTCGAACCCCTTTTCCGAAAGTCAAACGTCTTGTTTTCGCCGGAACGTCTGACGCTTGTATTCAGAGGGCGTCATGCCGGTTTGTTGTTTGAATATTCCGTTGAACGAAGACTTCGAGTTGAACCCGGAAGCATACATCACTTCCAGAACGGTGAGACGGGGATCCGCAGACTCCCTGAAAATGCGTTCCGCCTCCCTGATCCGATGTTCGTTGATGTATTCAAAAAAGTTCTTTCCAAAGCCGTCGTTGATTGCCTGAGAAACCCGTTTCGGAGAGAATCCTACTTTTTCCGCCAGGCCTTCGAGCGAAAGTTCGGCAGAGAGGAAAGGCTTTTGCTCCTGCATTACACTGGCGAGTTTGTCCTGCACGATCCGGATACTGGCATCTATAGTTTCAGGAATTTTACTATCAGTCGCAGGGGTGTCGAACTCGATGCCGGCAAATATTTCAGGCTGACGGAGGCCCTTCCAGACGACGGCGTTGATGAAAAAAAAGATCAGGAAAAATGAAATACCAAAAACGATATTGAAATAATCGCGTAGACCGACCAATGGTACGAATGTGTACACCAGCGACACCGCGAGTATAAACACAACTGACCAAAGCATGAACGAAAGCCAGTTCATATTGATTTCGCCCAACGTTGAGAAGCGTTGGCGTATCTTGTCCCGATACCGCGCAAGTTCCCGAAGGGATAACCAGAGGTAGATGGCGACATGCAGGTAGATGAGTATCACGCTCACATAAAAGAAACCCGGAAGCGTCTGGTTCAGAATCGCGTCCTGAATTTTTTGTTGACGGATATCGCTCTGCATGTGATAGTAAAGCTGATACGAAAGCGTCACCACAAAAAAAGGAATGGTATGCCGGAGATGACGGGTGCGCAGTTTGAAGTCGTAATACACCATGGTCCTCGTATAGAAGAAAATGGTCGGCCCCAGCAGGAAAACAAAACCGTCCTCGAGATGGGCGAGCGCCGGGAAACGGGTATAGAAACCGTAAAACGTAAGCAGTCCGTCCGACAGATTGATGATGAGTAAAATAAAGAAAAGGGCGAGCAAGCGGTTGCTGAGCTTTTTTCCCTTGCGGCTGGTAACAAGAAAAAATACAAGCAGCGTAAGCTGAAACAGGATGATGGCCGATATTATATTGAGATAAGAGATTGCCATCACGTCCGGCTTACACGTCGACCCCGTATCGGATTCCGCAGACTTTACGGATCGCATCAAGCGTTTCCATCAGGTCAAGGGTGTCCTGATGAGTCATTACCGGACTTTCCGTTAAATGTCCGAGCAGGCAATCGGTCACATGCTGCGCTTCGAACTGGTACCCGTACCCATCCTCGCGGTAAACCTGCTGTTCTTCGGGCTTGCCATCCTTGCCAAGCGTAAGGAAAAGTGATGAAGCCGGATTATGAAAGCGGTTTCGAAGCTCGATCCGCCCGTTGGTGCCGGCAATGATCGCCTGAACCGGCGTGTCTACCGAAAACGTGCAGGAAAATGAGGAGAGCACGCCGCCTGCGTGTGTTCACGTCATGCAACATTG
>CBKWFZ010000520.1:0-3735 GCA_966673785.1 uncultured bacterium | reverse complement strand
TTACTGCGTTTTATTATCGCCTTTGCAGGACAGGAAAGCAGGTGGCTCTACTAAACCACAATCAAAATGGAAACAAAAAGTGATCGGAGTAAAAACTATCTCAACCCCTACCTGGGCGGGGTACTGCTCGGAATCGTTCTGTTGAGCGCGAACTTCATCGCAGGACGCGGATTGGGAGCCAGCGGAGCAATCAAGAGCGTCGTCGTGGCGGGTGCCGAGGCCGTTGCGCCAGCACACACCGAAGCCACATTGTTCTACCGCGAGTATAACGAGGAACACGGCGGACAACCCCTGAACAACTGGCTGGTGTTTCAAATGCTCGGTGTCATCGCCGGAAGCTTTGTTTCCGGTGTCATCGCAGGACGGCTGCGTCTGAAAGTCGAACATTCCCCGGGAATCACATCCACGAGGCGTCTTGCGTTCGCGCTGACGGGTGGAATACTCTTCGGGTTTGGGTCGCAGATGGGGCGTGGCTGCACGAGCGGATCAGCGTTAAGCGGAATGGCAGTGTTGTCGCTTCAGGGGTTCCTTTCAACAGCAGCGATCTTCGCTACCGCTTTTTTACTCGCATACTTCTTTCGCAAAAACTGGATCTAACAGCAATCATCATGGGCCCATTATTCGTCAATGAATTTATTTCAGATCAGACAAACAATCTTTTCGCTTTTCTTATCGGAATCGCATTCGGGGTCGTGCTTGAAGCTTCGGGGTTTTCATCAAGCCGAAAGCTTGCCGGCGTCTTCTACGGTTACGACACCGTTGTGCTTAAAGTGTTCTTCACTGCCGCCGTTACGGCAATGCTCGGATTGTTGTTCTTCAGTCTGTTCCAATGGATCGACCTCGACCTGGTTTACGTGAACCCTACTTTCCTTACGTCGACAATAACGGGCGGTGTGATCATGGGAGCAGGTTTCATCATGGGCGGCTACTGCCCGGGCACGAGCTTCTGCGGAGCATCAATCGGAAAAATCGACGCGATGGTTTTCATCGGCGGACTGTTCATCGGCGTAGTGATCTTCGCCGAGGGATATCCGTTGTGGGAAACGATGTACAAAGCAAAGTTTCTCGGTGCGGCAAAGCTGAGCGACGTCGTCGGCGTGTCCGATGGAATTTTAACGCTGATGGTAATTGTGGTGGCGTTCGTTATGTTTCGCATTGCCGAGTGGGCCGAAACAAAATTCAGCAGGAAGGAATACTAAAACAAACAACATGAAAGTCAAGTCACTCAATCCACGGATCATGCTCGCTGCAGTCCTCGTGCCCCTTGGGTTAATTATTGCAGCCGTACCTGCCAACACAACCAGGCGGTATAAGCTTGACCCACCCGCGCTTCTCGAAGAAGTCATAACAAAGTCACAATTCATCGCGCCGGATATCGTGGCTGATATGATCATTCAGAAAGACCCCCAGTTGCAGCTGATCGATGTAAGGAGTAAAGACCAGTTTGAACGGTATAGCTTGCCCGGCGCAATCAATATTCCGCTTGCCGAACTGTTGTCACCCCAATGGGAAGAAACACTGAATCAGGACCTGAAAACAAATGTATTCTACGGCAATGGAACAGTGGAAGCAAATCAGGCGTGGATGATCACGCGACACCTGGGTTACCGGAACAATTTTGTCTTGCAGGGCGGTCTGAACTATTGGGCAGAGACGATTCTTAATCCGACAGCACCGGCGGCAACCGATCCTGACGAAGAAACGGCTCGTTATGACTTCAGAAAAGCAGCAGGCATGGCGTTGGGGGGAGGCGCGTTGCCTTCAGCTTCCGATTCGTCAAAAAGCAAACCTCAACCCATTAAACCACCATCGCTTCAAAAGATACCGAAAAAGAAAAAGATCCAGGGAGGATGTTAGCGGATGGATGGTAATTTGTCACGCCATCTTTTGCGCGACCGGCGGCAAACCCTAACTTTCGCGCGAACAATTCAACCACGATGAATGTACTACGATTTGCCACCGCGCTGACAGCTGTATTCTCCCTTATGTTAACCGGTTGTATGCGAAAGGATTCCGCCGGAAAAACGGATACTGCAACTTCCGGTAACCCGGTATTTCCGGGATGGTACGCTGATCCGGAGGGGATAATCTTCGACAACGAATACTGGATCTATCCGACGTACTCCGCACCCTTCGACAGCCAGGTTTTCTTTGATGCGTTCTCGTCGCCTGACCTGGTGCATTGGACGAAACACGAACGCATTCTTGACACGGCACGCGTTAAATGGGCCCGGCGCGCGATGTGGGCTCCATCCGTGATCGAAAAGGATAACCGCTACTTCTTCTTTTTTGGCGCGAACGACATCCAAAGTGGCAAAGAAACGGGAGGGATCGGTATTGCTGTGGCTGATGATCCCCGCGGCCCTTTCATCGATTACCTGGGAAAACCGCTCATCGACAAGTTTCATAACGGCGCTCAGCCAATCGATCAGTTTGCATTCAAAGACAAAAACGGAGACTATTATCTTATCTATGGTGGATGGCGACACTGCAACATCGCGAAACTCAATGACGACTTCACCGGATTCGTGCCGTTCGAAGATGGCAACATTTTCCGCGAGATTACTCCCGAAAACTACGTGGAGGGTCCGTTCATGTTTGTCCGGAACGATAAGTATTATTTCATGTGGTCCGAGGGCGGTTGGACGGGCCCCGATTACAGCGTCGCATACGCTATCGGCGATTCACCTTTCGGTCCCTTTGAACGTATTGGCAAGATACTTCAGCAGGACATGACGATCGGACGCGGCGCCGGTCACCATTCGGTGATCCATGTTCCGGAAAGCGATCGATGGTTTATCGTGTATCATCGGCGCCCCCTTGACGAAACCGATGCGAATTCGAGAGTCACGTGCATCGATGAAATGTACTTCAATGATGATGGAACTATCCGCGAGGTTAAGCTGACCAACGAAGGTGTGCCTGCATTGCCTTTGCGTGGCAATTAACCGCGGCACAGCATGCCGCCGGATAGCGCTCTTTTTAAAGTCTTTGTTCAGATGCATCCAGCGAATTGGGAATTCAGCAATCCGGACTTTTCGCATGCCTGCTCCTGGAAAAATGGCTGATTTTCTATACCGTGTAAGGTATGCGCCAAAATCCGGGCATAATGCGGTTCGCTATTGGCTACCTTGTTCCGGGAATTAAAATTATGGCAAGGCATCCCATTTACATCAACGAAAAACTGAGTGCACGTTTCAGGGAAAATCTTATCATGCTGATCGTGATGGCACTCGTTTGCCTTTATATCGTGGTCTTTTCATAAAAAAAGGCGGAGTTTTCACTACCGCCCTTTACCCAAATCAAAAAGTAGATTATCGTTTTCCCTTACGGTTTTGTATATGCGTCAATGGTGGTAATCTTTCCATCAGGACCGTGATTTAGCTCGGTGACTTTGATGTTCCGCAGATGCGTCTTTCCCGACAGCTGTGTGTCATGATAAAAGAGGTACCACTTACCTTCAAACTCGACGATGGAATGGTGATTCGTCCAGCCCTGAACCGGATTCAGTATCACGCCTTGATAGGTAAACGGTCCGTAGGGGTTATCGCCTGTAGCGTAAACAATGAAGTGCGTATCGCCTGTGGAATACGACAGGTAGTACTTGCCGTTGTATTTGTGCATCCATGCCGCCTCAAAGAAACGCCGGTCATGATCGCCACCAAGGATCGGATTTCCCTGTTCATCGAGTATCGTGATTTCCCGAACGGGTTCCGCAAATTGTTTCATGGTATT
>CBKWFZ010000519.1:0-3735 GCA_966673785.1 uncultured bacterium | reverse complement strand
CGGCCGCGACAATCGCCACATAAAATCCGATCAGGATCGCGTACCACACGAACGGAATCTGAAACGTACCGTCGAGCGCGAGTGAGCCGAGCAAGATGGCAAGAAAGATTGTTGATATCAGATAGTATCGCGACATGCCCGTGCAAGGATGAGGGAATAGTGGGTTCCGAAGTTCGAGTTGAGAATAACTACGTTGCGGACCTGCCGGCTCGCCTGACGAAAGATCACGACTTCCGGAATATGCCGTTCGGAAATAATCCGGGCCGCCAGCCAAAGCGCGAAAGAGGTCGCGACGGGATATTCCCCGCACAAATGTTTGAAAAGTCCTACACTGCTTCGCGGGAAAACTTGCTTTGTCAGTTCATCGAGCACGGCATCCTGTTTTTTGTCGCCGCTTTTTCCTAATAGGACCAGGTCTACTTCACCCGGACCGAGCCCGGCTTCGCGGATAAATATCTCAACAGCGTCGCGCAGCTTCTGTTCCGAAGGATGATAAAGCGTTGTTACAGACTGCACCGACGCCACGCATTTTTCGTCCAGCCTGCCCGTGAGCACAAAGAAAGCACTACCCTCCCCGTGCACTGTCCCGCTTCTGTGTTGCGTAAACAAATTGAGCGTGCTTGCCTGTTTCCTGCGGAAAACGTCGAATCGTGATAACACCGTGTGACTCACCTCTGTGATTTCGTCAAAAGCGCCGGTGAGCAAGCGGTGATCGGGAAAGTCGGCAAGGTACATCAGCGCATCAAGCAAAGCATGCTCAAAAGAAAAAGCGCCTTGAGAGAAAGTCTGGTTATATCCCTTGCACTGGAGCAGCATCGCGATCGTCGATCCGATCGTATTGTGCGTTGACTGAATAAATGGTGTTGGATTCAACGCCTCCTCCCGGTTTTCGATCATGCGCGTCAGAAAGGTACCGGTATCTTCGAGGCAGCCGTAACCCGTACCCGTTATAATGCCATGGGGTACGTCTAACCCGGCATCGCGTAACGCCATCAATCCGGCGGTAATACCCATTTTCATGACGCGGCTCATGCGACGGAGCTGCCTCGGATCGAGCCAGTTTTCGTAGTCGGGTTCAACGGCAGGCATAACCACACCTCGGTAATCAAAGGCTTGCAGCAACAATGCTTCGTCATTCCAGCTTTGCTGCGGGGAGATTGTGCCCATGCCTTTGATAAATACCGCCATATCCGTTTATCGCATCCTGGAGAATATGATTGAAGAACAGTTGCCTCCGAATCCGAAGGAATTACTCATCACATGTGAAACATCTGCATTTCTGAAAACTGTTTCGGGCGATAGTTCAACCTCAGGAATCGGTGTCTCGAATCCGGGATTCGGAAACACACACTGATGTTTGATCGCCATCAGTGAATAAACCGCTTCAATACCGCCGCAAGCGCCGAGTGCATGCCCGGTAAAGGACTTCGTCGAACTGAAGGCTGGCGGATGTTCACCGAACACGCGCCGGATAGCCGCACCCTCCGATGCATCATTGTTTAATGTACCTGTACCGTGGAGATTAATGTAACTGATCTCCCCGGGCCTAAGTCCGGCCATTTTCAAAGCAGCCTCCATTGCGTGGTATGATCCGCGACCTTCCGGTGAAGATGCGGTTTGATGGAACGCGTCGCTGGTGTTCGCGTATCCGCCTACCGTTGCGAACGGCGTCAACGTTTCTTCCTCAACGACACGATCAGAAACGAGTACAATAAACCCTGCTCCCTCGCCGAGATTCAATCCATTCCTTGACGCGTCAAAGGGCCGGCACCGCTGCTGATCGAGGATCATGAGACTGTTGAACCCGTTCAGCGTGAACAGTGTGAGGCAGTCCGAACCACCGGCAAATACGATGTCGAGCTGATTTTGCATGATGAGACGTGCCCCGTAGATAATCGCATTTACCGACGAAGAACATGCCGTGTTTATCGTACTCACGAAACCGCGGATCCCCAACGCATCGGCTATCGCCTCAGTAGTCCTGCCGCATTCATGGCGTACGATATCTCTGAGCCGCCCTTTTCGCGTATCTTCCATAAAAGCTGGAAAAAACTTTTCGGTTCGATCCATACCCCCGACTGTCGTTCCCGAGATCAACCCGACACGCCAGAAATCCATATTCCTTATTCCACAATGTAGATACGCTTCCTTGGCCGCATGAATACCAAGAAGCGCGGTGCGTGTAAGATAACGGGAGGAGCCGGTCCGATACGCCAGTTCGTCGTTCGTAAGCTTAACCTCACCCACAGGTAGCCGGGACGCATGGGCTGAGTCGAGCACCATCATTCCGGCTATTCCGCTCATTCCATTTTGCAAGGCAAAGAAGTTTTCCGACCACGTATTTCCGACGGCCGAAATGACTCCTGCACCCGCAACATGGACTGAAGGCTTCACTTGAATTAAGCTGGTTTATGCGCCATTATATATTCTGCTATGGTTTTTACAGACCGGAAAATCTTCGGTCCCTCCTGCGGATTCTCTATTTTGACCTGATACTTCTGCTGCAGCAATACGATCAGCTCCAGCGCGTCGATCGAATCGAGTCCCAGCCCCTCAACAAAAAGTGGCTGCTCGTCACCGATATCATCGGGCTTAAGGTGCTTTAGATTCAACGCTTCGATTATCTGTCGCTTCAGATCTGCTATCAACTGTTCCATAATGCCAGACTATATAATTTTTTTACTTGTTCAATCGTATGTGGGAGGGTCATTCCCCTCGGTTCTCTTTCAATCAAATATAACAAAACGTCGTGGTGCTGTTCCATGACATCCACCCAGCCCGCAACGCATGCGTTCATGCCCGACGATCTGAAGGCTTCTTCCGCATATAAAACCAGTAAGCCAGGATCGAATTCTTCCGCGACAAAAAATGCATTCTCACCTTTTATTGTATGACGGATGCAAATTTCCCCAGCTACGATATTTGGAAGTGTATACACAAAAATCGCAGGACTCGGCGCATGCCGTACGGCGTCCAGGTATCGTCTGTCCGTATCGAGACTCGCATGGGCATTGGCAAGAATAACACCTTTCGCGTCAGCGGCTATGTTTTCTATGGGATACCGTTTTATCAAAAGCTCAGCAGCGAGAAAACCCGCCGCTGAAAGTTTGTCCATCTTATAGAAGCGTGGATAGTCGATGGCCATCTTCTCATAAACATGCTGCAGAAACATGTCGGGCTCATTCCGGTCATCAGGCGGGAGCAAAACCTCGCCATCTATAAACACGTTGTCGTCTTTGATACGCACAAATCCGGTGACTGTCAGCATCAGCTATTCTTTTCGGGTTGACAGATCAGCAACGTGTGGCTCACACCAACGCCGTCGTGTTGCGCGGTTACGGACAATCCGGCTTTGTTGACGAAACCGATAAACGTTTCTGCACTATACATCTGACTGTTACCGTTCGCCATTGCTGTGAAATAGAGCGACGTCTGTTGCAGCGAAAATGCCGCCGCGCGAAAACGCTGACGATTCCAGAAAGGCTCAAGGATAAATATTCGTCCACCCGGATTTAATGCCTTACCGCATCGTTTCAAAATCGTCACGATTTCTTCGTCTGAAAAGCAATCCAGAAACTGACTCATCCAGATGGCATCGAATCCGCCGGGGAATGACTGTGATTCGTCAAGAACGTTACAGGCTTGAAAGGTAATACGCGAAGCGAAACCGGCCTCTGCAATACGTTCGCGAGCCATGTCCACCTGGCCGGGAAGATCCATGATGGTCACCGCGAC
>CBKWFZ010000518.1:0-3741 GCA_966673785.1 uncultured bacterium | reverse complement strand
AATCTTGGGAATACAAGTCAGAGTGACGAAGACCGTACCTACAACCTGGTTTTCTTACAGGAAAGCAATCCTGAAGGAGCCGTACTTACACTGGGCGGCAGCGAAGTGCAGGGCGGAATACTTACACCGTACAACATCCCGGCAGGGAGTTCAATTGACGCCACCGTCACCGTGAAACGCGGACCCCAATCCAATGCCTATCAGGATCTCAGGTTCGCGTTGCTGTCGGATTGTGATGACGGAATCATTGGCGACACCGTTGCGTTCTCCGTGTTCTTCACGAGCAACTGCAGCGCAATCGTACTTTCAAAGCCGTTTCAGAACTGGGTGGTCAATGGAGATGACAACAATTCCCTTGCACTCGAATTGTCGGGTTATGATAAGAACAGCCTGAACAACGTTGTGCTGCAATACCGGAACGTGAAATCCGACGTATGGGAATCTTCAACGATCCTTTCCGCGTCGGAACTGGAAAATGACCGTACCTCGATAAGCTGGGATGTTACCACGATCGCAGATGGCGAATACGAAATCAGGCTGAAGGTTGCATGCGGACAGGATAACTCCGAATACAGTTTCTCCGATAAACTAAGGGGAACGATTGATCGCAAAGCACCGGAACTGTTCGGCGCGCCGGCGCCATCGGATGGTACGTACGCTTCGGGCGATGAGATCTCCGCCACCTTTAACGAAAAGATCAACTGCTTCAATTTCAGCGCGGCTAACGTCATCGCCAGAGAGCTAACCTCCGGCGAAGTGTACCACGTGGAGGCAGGCTGCAGCGGAAGCAAGATTCTAATCGTACCTGTGACAGACAAAACGTTTACCAACGAGGCTATGGAGATCGTTCTTCAGAACATTGAAGACGTGAATGGAAACGTGCGTGCTGACGTTATCACCTGGCAGTTTGATATTGAAAACGCGGACTTCACAATCACACCCGCCACCGATAGCGACTCCGACGGAATTACGAATGCCAACGATAATTGTCCGTTTACAGCCAACAGCAACCAGGCTGACACTGATGGAGACGGCATTGGTGACGTCTGTGACGACGATATCGACGGTGACGGCGTTCTCAACAACGCAGATAATTGCCCCTACTTCGCAAACAGCGATCAGGCTGACCAGGATGGCAACGGCATCGGTGACGTCTGTGAACGCTCTGGGGACGGTGATGGCGACGGCGTGCCGAATGAAAGCGACAATTGTCCATTTACACCGAATGCTGATCAGCAGGATACAGACAATGACGGTGTTGGTGATGTCTGTGATGAAGACATCGACGGTGATGGCGTTCAAAATGAGGCCGACAATTGCCCTTCGATAAAGAATCCGGCTCAGGAAGACGAGGACGGCGACGGTGATGGCGATGCATGTGACATCGTTACCAGCATCGAAAAAGTACCGGAACATGTATTGACCCTGCGTTGCTATCCCAATCCAGCGGAAAATGTGGTCAATGTAGTCTTCAAAGTCGGGGCTCCTTCCGTGGTGAATATCCGAATTATCGATATCGCGAACCGCGCAGTTAAGTCACTCGCAAACGAACCGGTTCAACCTGGAGAACACGTCCGCACTTTTGATGTCAGTGAACTAAACAGTGGTTTGTACATCATTCAGCTTACCGATAACGGTATCACAAGAACCGGAAAATTATTCATCCAAAACTAAATGAACGCCGCTGGTACCATACCGGCTGCATTCTCTGCATTCTCTCTATTCATTATAACATCAAATCACATAGCCATGAAATACATCCTGTCAATAATAGCAATCGTCACCGTATTCACGTTAACAAATTGCGATTCAGGCCCAGATGATCCGGAGCCAGCAATCACTGAAGAAGAAAAGCAACTAAGCCGGCTTGCTAAAACCTGGATTCCCGGAACCGTAACGTATGCCGGGGACGTGATAACTGAAGATTTCGATGGTTTCACGCTCAACATCACGAAAAACAAAACCTACACGGTCGCTGGAACGATGGGCGGCTTTGACTACGAGCCGTTCAAGAATGCAGGCACGTGGGACTTCAAAGACGGAGATCTCAACCTGATGAAACGCAACGACGGCGTGGAGATGACTGTCCACGTTACAGACAATACTCTGGAGCTGACCTTCGACATGGCGGAGGAAAACGGACGCATAGCGGGACTGGGGTCGTACAAATTTGAGCTTGTCGTGAAGTAACAGAAAATTGTAATTTTTTGACGTCGGCAACGGCGTCACACACCCGGATACCGTTATGCATTTTCGTGATTTGCACACAGAGGCACTGCGAGGCGGCCCATTCGTCGGGAAAAGTTATATTTGTTTATGATCAGATACGCTTTCCTCATTGTCGCCATCGCATGCCTATCGGCAAAGGCACAGTCTGTTATACCTGAAATCGGAGTTGTACAGTCCGTTGAAAATGACAGTCTGCTTAAAAGTTTCGGTTACCGGTATCTCGTAGAGAACACGTCAAAGTTCCTCTCACCGCGGACGGTATCCGACAGCGAGTTCATGGACAAACTGAAAGTCATAAAAGAGTCTGCCGTACCGTTGTATGCCTGCAACATTTTTATTCCCGGCGATTTGAAAGTAGTCGGTCCGGCGGTCGACGAAGCTGCCGTACTCGCCTATGTGGAAACCGTCTTTGCCCGCGCACAAAAAGCCGGCATCGGCATGATCATCTGGGGCAGCGGTCAGTCGCGACGCATACCTGATGGGTTTGATAAAGCAAAAGCGAAGGAACAGTTCATCGCCATTGCTCGAAAAATCGCAGCCGCTGGATCGAAGTATAACGTCGTTCTTGCGCTGGAGAATCTCAATACCACCGAAGCGAACTTCATCACCTCGGTGAAGGAGGCGCTGGAAATTGTTAAGGCCGTCAACCACAAAAATCTGCGCCTGTGTGCCGACATCTACCACATGCTTAAAGAGAACGAATCTGCTGCCGTGATCGAAGACGCAAAGGGTTACCTCGCGTACTGTGAGCTGGCTGAAAAGGAAGGCCGCACACCGCCGGGCGTGAAGGGTGATAATTTCCGGCCGTATTTTGCGGCGCTGAAGAACATCGGATACAAAGGAAAAGTCGTCATTGAATGTCGCTGGGAGGATTTTGCAACGCAGGGGCGATCTGCTTACAAGGAAGTTGAGAAACAACTTCAGGAAGCGTATTGAAGTTTCAAGTTTCAGAAGTTTCAAGTTTCAAGGAAGAAAGTTTCAAGTAGGCCAGCCAGGTTAGAAATGTCAGTCTGTATTCCCTGCGAAACTCCGCCACTCCGCGGCTCTGCCTGCCGGAGTCTTAAGAAGGCAGGCGTTGGTGTATTCAACACCCATTAAAAACGGACACAATATCGCTCATTCGCGGTATTGACTGAAAACAAAATTATCCTCAGCACGTTTCGTGTGGCACGCATAGCACGCTGTTTGCGCATTCGCCTGCGTGACCTTCCGGATTGACCTGCTATTCCCGTCAAATTCTTCAAAGCCCCAGCCTCCGGTAGATTTGTAAAGTAGCGTATCCCTTATCATCACGTCAATAGACCTTCGCTTGCCTTCTTCTATTCCGGTTTTATTGTCGATCATTTCGAGGAAGTCCGCAACAAGTACCGATCCCTGTGGAAATTTTCCAGTACGGTAGCCCTCCATTGCAAGGGCGTTCGCATAGATGTGGTGATAGACCAGGTGGATCACAGCCGTCTTAGAAAAGCCCATCCAACAACCAAGATCTACTACGTCGATCACCGCCTCGTT
>CBKWFZ010000517.1:0-3746 GCA_966673785.1 uncultured bacterium | reverse complement strand
GGAAGCTGCTAGTCATACTTGAACTCGGAATACAGGATCGAATACTCCTCTCCCCACAGTAAACTCTTCAGCACTTTCCACAGGTGGGTTGCTGTCGGCGGACAACCGGGTATCTGATAATCAATCTTGACGATGTCGCTGCACGGATAGACCTTGTCAAGGATCTTTGGCAGGTCCTCATGATAGGGTACGACATGACTTCCCGGCTCGTTGGTCATGCTGTTGAGGTATGCTTCATCCAGGCATTCGCCGAGGGGAATCGTATTTCGCATCGCGGGAAGTCCGCCCCAGATACCACATTCGCCCATGACTACGAGGTGATCGCACATTTTCCGGAATTCACGTAGTGTTTCGATATTTTCATCGTTGCAGCATCCGCCTTCGATGATGCCGACGTGACAGCGTGACGTAAACGTTTTGAAGTCTGTGAGCGGGGATTTGTTAAATGAAATCAGGTCGATAATATCCATGACCTCCGTATCGATATCGAGTAGCGACATGTGACACCCGAAACATCCTGCCAGCGATACCGTTGCCACTACCTTGCGCTCCATTTCACCGGACTTTACCTTCTTGTGAATGTTCCGGTGGAAATCAACCTGCGACGACTCCTGGTCAAAACGACGGTTGCCAAACGGAAGGGCGACACTTTTTCCGCGAACGATTATAGCCCCGGTCGGACACAAGCCCATCGCGTTTTCGAGCTGTTCATCCGTAAGGAGTGCTTCCTGTTTGTAATCTATGGCGACCATGGTGTCGTTTCCGCGGTTCACGTAGTGAAAGACACGTTTATTGTCGTTGGTGAACACTTCCTCCACGCATCGTTTGCATTTGATGCAACGGTTAGGCTCCATGATCATGCGCTTCGGCGAAAAGTCGATCGGACGATCTTTGAAGATGTGCGGAAAACGGGAGGACGAAATGCCCAGCTCATAGCCCATGTGCTGGAGGTCGCAATGGCCGCTTTTCTCACACACCGGACAAAAATGATTTCCCTCGGCAAACATCATTTCCACCAATGCCTTACGGGTATCATTCAGTTCAGGCGTGTTAATTTCGACTTTAAGTCCTTCGCGAACTTTTTCAGTACAGGCGGGACCGTACTTGCCGTCGATCTTGCAGGTGCATGTACGGCAGGTTCCCAGCGGTGGATCGATGTTCTTGAAGTAGCACAGCGATGGAATAAAGATGCCGTTTTCCTTGGCGACGTCTACGAGGTTCCTGCCTTCTTCGACCTGGAACATTTTAGCGTCCATCCAGACATTAACAAGCTTTGCCATGATTCAGGAATTATATTTTTCGTACTCGGCGACTGCGCCTTCCAGGTCAAAGATCTTATTGAGGCCGTCGCCGGTCGTAAACCGCGAATTGAAATAGTCCTGGAACTTATCCAAAGCGAAGAGGATGCTGTTGCATGCGGTCTTGCCCAATCCACACCGGCTGGTACATTTCATCAGATTGCCCCAGCTCTTCAGATCTGCAAGGTCATTGTGATCGGCAAGTCCGTTTTTCAGCCGCTCAAGTTTCTTGTGAATGATCTTGTTACCAGCGCGGCAGGGTGTACAGATGCCGCATGACTCGTGGCTGTAAAATTCCGAGAAGTTCAGCAGGATGTTCACGAGGTCCCGTTGTTGATTGAAGATCATAAAAGATCCGCCACATCGGATGTCCTTGCGTGCAAGCAGGTCGAGCATGGAAATTCTGCGAAACTTTTCCTTGATGGAAATGCATTCGCCGGAAGGGCCGCTGACCTGGATGAACCACGGGTCGCTGGCTTCACAGAGCTCGAGCAGTTCGGCAACTGTCATGCCCCACTCAATTTCATAAATTCCGGGAAGCCGGCAATCACCGGATACACTGAGTAGTTTTGTTCCGATTGAACCCGGTACACCCCGTTGAAGGTATTCATAAAGGCCGAGGGTCAGCAGCCTTGTCACGGAGCAGAACGTTTCGACATTGTTCACAACGGTCGGAAGCTGCAGGTAGCCGCGCTCGACAGGGAAGAACCATTTTGTGCGCGGTTCGCCGCGCTTTCCTTCGAGCGATTCTATCAGAGCGGTCTCTTCACCACAGACATATGCGCCGGCTCCCATCTGAATCCGGATGTCGAAATTGAAACCTTTTATGCCGGCGACATCGCGACCGAGGAATCCATGACTGTAATAAAGATCAAGTGCATCCTCAATAGTTTTTTTCAGCCACCGGTATTCGCCGCGCAGATAGATTATTCCGTACTCCGCGCCTACGGTAAAGCCCGCGATGATCATTCCCTCAAGCATGGTGTGGGATTCGCGGTGAATGAGAACGCGGTCCTTGAATGTACCGGGTTCACCTTCGTCGGCGTTGCAGATGACAAATTTTGGTTGGGCGCTTTGCTTCCGGCAGGCTTCCCACTTCTGCCAGGTTGGATAGAATGCGCCACCTCTTCCGGCTAATCCTGAAATGCGAAGCTGTTCGATGAGGTCTTCAGGTTTAAGGTTGGCGAGTGTTTTCAGGGCCGCGCCCGCTTCGTAAGGGGCAAACAGGATGGTGTGATCGTTCGGCGGCAGGTATTGTATGTGATCCTCCGGGACATTGTAAATATCTTCCGGGTTCTTGCCTTGTTTAAGGTTGGAAATAATTTCCTTGATCTTTAATGAATTCAGATTGGTGAACGGGTAGAAGTTGATCAGCGCTGCCGGTTCCTGATCGCTTAAGCCAATGCAGGGGGTGGTGAATAGTCCAAACGTCCCGGTGCGGTCTACCGAATTCATGGCGGCGCCGGTTTCGCGTTCGAACGACTCCCGGATCCGGTCGTAACCCTTCAACTCGGCGATGATGCTATTGTTAAGGTAAATGGAATACTTCCCGGTATTCTTTCGCTGCAGGAAATGATAGAATGAGATTATACCTTCGATCTCGATTTCTGCTATGTCGTGTTCCTGTGCCAGCGCCCTGACAGCCTCATCGGGAATAAAATTGTTGGCAAGCTGGATGTCCCAAAGCTGTGTGAGCAACTGGGACCGTTTTGGCTCATTTGGAAAAGGGCGTTCGAACCTGGTGTGCATAATCCCCTGGGTTTTTCACGAATTAAAATGCGACAGATATCACAAGCGTTCAATGATTTGCGTTATCGAATGCCCCGATTTCCGAGATTCTTGACAGGAGATTTTACCTCAGTGCAACTGACGAATTCAAAAGGAAATGTGACTGCCATTTCAGCAAATCCTGGGAAGTTGTTCCCCGGTCAGGTAGTTAAGGACTCTGCGACCTCCCACCCGGTTTTCCATGATTACCTGGCCCGGGTGCTGCCGTGTAATCTCGCCCACGATCGCTGCCTCACGATATTCCAGGTCCTTTAAGCGGTCTAAAAACCTGCCGGCAATTCCCGCCTGAACGACCGCGATGAAAATGCCCTCGTTGGCAACATATAACGGATCGAGCCCCAGCATTTCACAGGCTCCTTCCACTTCGGCAAGCATTGGAATTTGTTTCTGGATGATCGTAGCGCCGAGTTTCGATTGCTGCGTGATCTCGTTAAGCACTGTGGCAACGCCGCCGCGCGTTGGGTCGCGCAGGAAATGAATCGCCTGCCCATACTCGTCCAGGAGCGATGTAATCGTATGATTAAGGCACGCCGTATCGCTGCGTAGTGTCGTTTCAAACTCAAGCCCTTCACGCAGCGAGAGTATCGCCATTCCGTGGCTGCCCACGTTGCCGCTGACGATGATCTTGTCTCCAGGTTCGATCCGGCTGATGTGAATATT
>CBKWFZ010000516.1:0-3751 GCA_966673785.1 uncultured bacterium | reverse complement strand
AACATTCGAGTCTGTGTATCGATTCCCGGAACGTTATGCGGCTGCGCTTCCAATATGTGGTGGGGGGGATACGCAGGCTTATGATAAACGTGTGCGTCGTACGCCGTTCTGGGTCTTCCACGGTGGTGCTGATGCCGTAGTAAACGTGCAACTCTCGCGGGACATGGTTAAGAAGCTGAAATCAGTGGGAGCGAAAGTGAAGTACACGGAATATCCGGGTGTCAACCACAACAGTTGGGATAACGCATTTGCCGAGCCCGCATTCCTGGAGTGGATGTTCGCGCAGAAAAAGAAATAGGGATTCATGTAACTTCGTGGCGGATGGGATCACGAACTGACACGATTTCCGCGACATAAAAAAAACCAGCCAAAGCAGCTGGTTTTTTTACATTATTGATTCAGACTTTTACGCTACAGCCACTTCCTCCTTCGGTCCTTTTTGAATCTCCACCTTGCGCGAAACCAGGTCATACCGGTCAAGATTCATCACTTTGTTCCACGCTGCAACGAAGTCTCTCACAAACTTCTCTTTGCCATCATCGGTTCCGTAAACTTCAGCGATTGCACGAAGTTCGGAATTTGATCCGAAGATCAGATCCACTCGGGTGGCTGACCATCTGGCTTCTCCGGTCTTGCGGTCGCGTCCTTCAAACAGCGTCTGGGCTTCGGAAGTCGCCTTCCAGGTGGTTCCGAAATCGAGCAGATTAACGAAGTAGTCATTTGTGAGCACTTCAGGCTGCTTAGTGAATACACCGTAGCCCGAGCCGTCGAAATTCGTGTTCAGCACGCGCATACCCCCGACAAGTACCGTCATCTCTGGTACCGTAAGCGTAAGCAGTTGTGCCTTGTCGATAAGCATTTCTTCGGCTGCGGTCTTGTGGCGCGCGTCAGCATAGTTCCGGAATCCATCGGCAGCGGGTTCAAGCACGGCAAATGACTCAACGTCGGTCTGTTCCTGTGATGCGTCTGTTCTTCCCGGAGTAAACGGAACGCTTACCTGATATCCGGCACTTTGTGCTGCTTTCTCAATGGCCGCGCAACCTGCAAGTACAATGAGATCGGCAAGCGATATTCTTTTGTCTCCTTTTTGCGCGTTGTTAAAATCTTCCTGAATTGTCTCCAGCACGCCCAATACTTTCGCGAGTTGTGCAGGGTTGTTTACTGCCCAGTCCTTTTGCGGAGCCAGGCGTATACGTGCACCGTTAGCACCGCCACGCTTGTCAGAGCCGCGGAACGTCGATGCGGATGCCCACGCCGTCGATACCAGTTGTGAAATTGTAAGATTTGATGCGAGGATCTTTGTCTTCAGTTCGTTGATTTCAGCTGCTTCAACAAGCTCATGTGTAACCGCCGGAATGGGGTCTTGCCACAGCAGTTCCTGCTCGGGTACCTCAGGTCCGAGATAACGCGCGCGCGGACCCATATCCCGGTGTGTCAGCTTGAACCATGCTTTTGCAAAAGCATCCGCAAACTGGTCGGGATTTTCGAGGAAGCGTCGCGAAATCTTTGCGTATGCAGGATCAAAACGTAACGCGAGATCCGTTGTAAGCATCGTCGGTGCATGACGCTTGGATGGATCGTGCGCGTCAGGTACGCTTCCTGCTCCGGCACCATCCTTCGGTTTCCACTGGAATGCTCCCGCAGGACTTTTCGTGAGTTCCCATTCAAATCCGAAAAGGTTTTCAAAAAAGTTATTGCTCCACTTCGTAGGCGTTGTTGTCCACGCGCCTTCGAGACCACTGGTAATCGTATCGCCACCGTGACCGGAGCCGTACGTGTTCTTCCATCCCAGACTCATTTCCTCTATGCCTGCGGCAGCGGGTTCGGCGCCAACATATTTTTTCGCGTCAGCGGCTCCATGGGTCTTACCAAAACTGTGACCGCCTGCAATGAGTGCAACGGTTTCTTCATCGTTCATAGCCATCCTGCCAAAGGTCTCGCGAATGTCACGCGCGGCTGCAACCGGGTCCGGCTTGCCATTAGGTCCTTCAGGGTTTACGTAGATTAACCCCATCTGCACGGCCGCCAGCGGATTCTCAAGATCGCGATCTCCCGAGTAACGTTTGTCCTCAAGCCACTTCCCTTCGGCGCCCCAGTAGATTTCTTCCTGCGGCTCCCACTGGTCTTCACGGCCACCGGCGAAACCGAACGTTTTAAAGCCCATCGACTCAAGTGCACAGTTCCCGGCAAGGATCATGAGATCAGCCCATGAAATCTTCTTTCCATACTTTTTCTTGACCGGCCAAAGCAGTAATCGCGCCTTGTCGAGATTGGCATTGTCAGGCCAGCTGTTCAATGGAGCGAAACGCTGCATGCCTGCACCCGCGCCGCCGCGTCCATCTGAAATGCGGTAGGTACCCGCACTGTGCCACGCCATACGGATGAAAAAAGGACCATAATGTCCATAGTCGGCTGGCCACCAGTCCTGCGATGTTGTCATCAACTGGAAGATGTCCTTTTTAACCGCTTGGAGATCAAGTGATTTAAATTCTTCGGCGTAGTTGAACGATTCACCCATGGGGTTGGTCAGCTCGGAATGCTGACGGAGGATATTAAGTCGAAGTTGATTCGGCCACCAGTTCTGGTTCCTGGTTCCGCCTCCTGCGGTTTGCTTCAGTTCGCCCCCGTGAAAGGGACATTTCGCTACGCTGTCGTTAACCTTCAGCGCGTTGGTGTTGGAAGCTGCGTCGTTTGCCATATGCAAGTTGTTAGTGTTGTTTACTGCGTTAAGATCCTCCGGAATATGCATCGTTACTAACAATGCTTCGGGAATATGGCGCAATGATACCGAGACTGCTTATATAAATCAAATCAATAATCTTTATGAGGATATAGCGTTTGTCTATAAGGCCGGTTCGGGTCCGGTTGGCTTCCTGCATTTTTTGTCTGGTCAAAAAAAAATAATTGAAGAACTTCAACCGCGCAACAAGATTTCCGTTAGCAACAGTATTCCAGCAAGTCGCGCGTTCTGCGGACTTGACAGAATTAAACCGAAAACGTATGGAACCGAAGAAAACCGCCAGGGCCGACCTGACCCGGAAGTCATTTCTTTTTTTTAACATCGGATTGGTGACATCGCTGTCACTGACGATTGCCGCCTTTACGTTCAAGACCAGAGTTTCGGAACGCAGATCCGATTTATCCAATGGTCAAATGCAGATTGAGGAGTTGATCGAGGTACCGGTTACGGAACAACGTCCGCCCCAGCCAAAACTAGAGCAGCCGCAGCTGGTCGAGGTTCCGGATAACGAAACCATTGAAGAAAAGATAACCATCGACATGGATATGGAGACCACCGAATCCGAGATCAGCGTGCTGGAGCCTGTCAAGATTGAAATTGAAGAGGAGGATCCCAACACTGTATTTACGATTGTCGAGGAATCGGCATCGCCTGTAGGAGGTATGGATGCATTTTATGCGTACATCGCCCGGACGATGATCTATCCTAACCAGGCGCGCCGGATGCAGATTGAAGGAAAAGTTTACGTCGAGTTTGTCATTGAAAGAGATGGCTCCATAACGGGTGTCAGGACGCTGAAAGGCATCGGCGCCGGATGTGATGAGGAAGCAGTCCGCGTTGTCGCGCGTGCGCCGAAATGGAATCCCGGCAAACAACGCGGCAGGACGGTGCGTCAGAAAATGGTACTACCCGTAAACTTCAGAATGAATTAACAAAGATCAGCAGCACATCTTTTGATGTCGGGTGTCGAGCAGGCGGGTTATCCCTTGGTCTCTGGTTTGAGAAATCTCT
>CBKWFZ010000515.1:0-3752 GCA_966673785.1 uncultured bacterium | reverse complement strand
GATTCATCATCGAAAGTGAACGTTTTGTAATCAGGAAATGTGGTTGGAACTCTTCCCATCAGCATTTCAAACTCAGCTTTCAGATTCTTTCCGGGAGCGCCATGCAGCCAGTTCACATTCAGCGTTCCTTCGACATTGGGTTGTGTGAACAGCTTTGTTCCGAAGTCCAGATTAATCTTTAACCTATTGGGCTTAACGGTCTCAATTTTCAGTACCTGCGTCAGGCTGAATCCTCCGGCTTTGACCCTCCCGGTCCAGTTACCCGTCGGTGCATCCGGATCGGTTACAGTTGCAAATGAATAAAACCCGTTCTCGGACGATGACCGTACCATTCGATTCACCGTTTGACCGAACGGATTCTCGAGTTCAAAAACGACGGGATGGTTATCCGGAAATTGTTTCCCTTTGTCCTCGAGTATAAACGTCAGGTGAAGCGAATCGCCGGGTCTCCACACGCCACGATCACCATAAAGAAATCCTTTCAATCCTTTCTGGACCGGCTCGCCTTCTACGGAGAAGCTGCTGACGCTTAATGATTCCCCGTCGCCAAGTTTAAGATAGCCACGCTGCGAGTCCTTTCTGGCGACAGCGAAAAACGGTGTGCGATCAGATTTCAGCGAAACTTTGCCGTCCGCGGATGTTGTACCTTTCCCGATTGATTGTTGCTGATAATCGAGTAACTCGACGTCTACACCCGATAGCGGTTCCGATGTGCGTATGTCAGTAGCAAAGATGAAAGTGTTTCCGTCATCGCCGCGTTTCGCCGTAAGCCCAAGATCGGATGCCAGAATGTTTTTCCGAATAAACCGATCCGCGGTGTAATAGGAAACGTGACACGGATTGTCGCGTTGTTGCCAGTCATACCCTTCGAAATAGTAATAATCGTCTTCGTAGTATCCATCATAGTATGATGGTTCTTCCTCTTCTCCCTCAATTTCAGGAAGTGTACCTTCGGACTCATCCGCACTACCGGAGCATGCATAGGTACTATAGCCTTTTTTAAACGCGAGCTTAATCTGGTATATCGCACCCGGATCCGGCTGAATGATGTCGGCGAGGTTTAGGGTGTACCGGTTCCATTTCCCAAAGTCAACTACCCCTGCCGTGGCAAGCGAGATCCTTTTTTTGGTCATTCTCCGGCCAACGCGATAAAGCTCCTGGTTACCGTCGACATTATTTACCTGAAGAAATTGAAGGATGTTCTTCTCGTATATCTTGAAGACTGTGACATCGACTGCGTTCAGGTTAACCGCCTCGAATGGAAGCACCAACCCGTTACTTGAGGGCAAAATAGAACCGCGTCCGGTAAACCGCACTGCAGGTGCAAGCTGTTCGAATTTGACTTCCGCAAGTGCAGGCTCAGCCATCGCGCGCCCGAAAACATTTCTGACTGCCGTCTCAATGCGAAGTTTCTTTTCGCCTTCGAGCTTCGTCCCGGGGTAAACGATCACGAGGTTGTCGCGAATATCGAAATCAAGTGGTGCAGTTCCGTCGATGGCAATGAGTCCGGTAAGGTTTTGACCGACCTTCAATGGATCGGAAAACTGCAGCACGATTTGTTGCGTCGGCGCCTGCACGACGGTGGCCTTCATGAGTTTGAATTCATTGACCGAAGGAATTTCAATATGCTGTTCCGCCACCTTACCCGATGCTGCATCCTTGTCATCAAGCAGAATAGTAACACTTGATCGTTCCGTTTTGCGTTCCACGTCTCCGATCGTAAAATGGTGCCGTAGCCCATCCTCAGCGTGGACCCATCGCACGGGAAGTGATTTCCCTTCCTGCCGTGAAACGAAAATCTTTTCAATTGCTTCACCGTCGATCGCGTCTGCGGCGGCAACCACACCTTCGATTTTCTGACGCGCCGGATCATTCATTTCATAGGGCGTCATATTGGTAACGCTCACTTCAAAATTTTGCGGGATTGTCTGGAATGAATATGCAAACGTCGAGAGCTGGCCCGGTACGTCCATGATTTTTGAGAGGAAAAACTCAACCTCATACCGCGTTCCGGATTGCCATCGGGTTTCCGGACGAAACTCTATTGTACGGCGGTCGATCCAGTACGCGCGACCGGTGGTTGTTGGTGAAAACCGGAACAACTTAGCCTCAACTTCAGAACCGGCGTCCGCGGAATCAGCTACTTCTTCAGCAAGCACAATTCGCAGGGCGCCCCGGGAAGGAATTACTCCCGCCGAATATGACGAAACAAACTCAGCGAATGCCGGATCAACAAATGACGCGTGAACTTGTTTTGACGAAGATGTTCCGAAAAAGTAATAGGCTGCGCCAGCGATTGCCAGCAAGGCGGCAACAGCGGCCGCCAGCTTAAGGGGTGAGTTTTTCATACAAATACCAACGTTAGGCGCGTTCAAGTTCGAGCTTTTTTATCCCAAAGAAAACGCCCGACGAAAGATTAATTGTGCAGGGAATACGCCCAAAACGAATGGAAAGTGACACACAACTTTTTTCGTGGAATAATACGGCGATTCTTTTTGATGTAGCCGATGCTCCAATAATTTAGCGCCCTAAAGGAGAAACATATGAACGATTTTCTTGATAGCGAATATTTCGGCAACAGCGTGCTGGACTACCTCATCATGATCGGCATAATCGTGATTGGATCGATTGCGGTGCGGGTGCTAAGGAAAATTGTGTTAACGCGGTTGGAGAAGTGGGCCGCTGGTACCGAAAACAAAGCCGATGATTTTGTTGTGAAAAGTACCGAGCGTTTTGGGATTCCGGCGCTGCAGTATTTTGTAATCTACAGTGGAGTCAGTTACCTCACGCTCACTCCCAAGGCTCAGAATGTACTGAGTATTGCTACTTCGGTAGTGATTACATACCTCATGATCCGGCTGATCTCGACGACGTTACTGCATCTGCTTCAAAACTATATTCGCGGGCAGGAACGCGGTGAGGAAAAGGTGAAGCAGCTGGGCGGTCTGATGATTCTTGTGAACGTGATCATCTGGATCCTCGGTGTAGTTTTTCTGATGGACAATCTTGGCCATGACGTTACCGCGCTCATTGCCGGCCTTGGAATCGGAGGTATTGCGATCGCCCTCGCCGCGCAGAATATTCTCGGCGATTTGTTCAACTACTTCGTTATCTTCTTTGACCGGCCGTTCGAGGTTGGTGATTTTATTATTGTCGACGACAAGATGGGTACGATTGAATACATCGGACTGAAGACTACCCGGATAAGGGCCCTTTCCGGCGAACAACTTGTTATTGGAAATGCCAACCTTACGGCGAGCAGAATTCACAACTACAAGCGGCTGGCGCGACGAAGGGCTGTTTTTCTGCTTGATGTTGAATATGGTACGCCGCTTGAGAAGCTGAACGAAATTCCCGCACTGATCAGGTCGATTGTCGAACAACAGGAGCTAACGACATTTGATCGGTCGCATTTCAAAACCTATGCTGCATCAAGCCTTCAGTTCGAAACTGTCTATTTTATCAATAACCCGGAGATGAATACGTTCATGGACATCCAGCAGGCAATAAATCTGGCTATTTATGACGCGTTCACGCAAAGGGGAATTAATTTCGCGTTTCCTTCTCAGTCGGTGTATCTCAATCCAAACGAGAAAATGCAGAAAACCTTAGATTCTCTCTTGAGTGCACGGCAACAGTCCTGAGACGGGCGAGTATTTATTTCGAGCCCGGAAACGGCGTTTTCCAAGCAGAAATAGGCTGCGGAGTGAGTCCCTACCTGAAAAATCCGGGGTTGTTAATGGGGATTTAAT
>CBKWFZ010000514.1:0-3767 GCA_966673785.1 uncultured bacterium | reverse complement strand
CGGCAAAAAATATTTACAACCAACAACCACTACGAATGGAGTAAATGACCAGTCGTACCGGAAATACCATTCCTTCAACAGATCCGGCTCTTTGCCGAACCATTCAGGTTGAAACCAACCACATTTCTGTTAATCGACATTGTCGTGAAGGAACTTATTGTTCCCCAGGATATTATTATCGTCGTTAAGGTTATACTTGGAAATAAAGGTTTCGGATGAGTGCGGAACATCCTGCATCTTGACACCGCGGCGCAGGTAAGCCGGCAGTGACCACTTTTCGTTAAATTCCTCTTTTGTCATTTCATTCTTTCGCGCCTGCTTCAGTTTCTCCTTGCGTTCTTCCGCCTGCTGCTGAAGGCGCTGCCTCGTTGAACGCAACTCCATCATGCCATCTTCATTGATAACCTGATCGCCGTAGCGCTCACCGGTGGAATCAAAGTCATCCTCCGTAAAGAGACTCTCCTCCCCTTCGTCGTCGTTGATCTCATTATGGACAGGAGCATCCACCCTGGTGAACGGTCCGGTGAACATGATCTCGCGGGTCTGGCTTTCATCCCGCTTCTCCGGCTGGGGCTCGGGCTTCTTCAATTCAACTTCACGGGTCGTAAATTCATTGACGACGTTATTTACGGCACTCTCGGAATGGAATAGCCAACCCTGCGACCGTTCGAGGTTGTGGATTTTTTTTTCTTCCACCTTCTTTTCCGCGATAGCTCCGGCCTTCATTTCGCTGTTATTGAATCCGGTCGCGATAACGGTTACGCGGATGCGATCGCCAAGATCGGGATCGACACCGTGACCGAAGATCATTTCGGCTTCGTCACCGGCCTGTTCCTGAATATATTCGGTGATCTCAGTGAGTTCGTCCATTTGCAGCTCTGCCTCAACGCCGCTGATGATGGAAAGCAATATCTTTTTGGCCCCCATGATGTCCCGGTTGTCGAGTAACGGGGAGGATAGAGCACCTTCAGCGGCTTTCTTGGCGCGGTTCTCGCCCCGTGTTTCCGCAGAGCCCATTACTGCTGCACCGGCGTTTAACATAACGGTTCTGACATCCTGAAAGTCGACGTTGACATATCCCGCAAGCGTGATTATCTCCGCGATACCTTTTGCGGCCGTGGTGAGGATATTATCAGCCTGCGCGAAGGCCTGGTGAATGGACAGATTTCCATAGATCTCACGCAGCTTGTCATTAAGGATCACAATAACGGTGTCGCAATTGTGTCGGAGCGAATCTATCCCGAGTTCTGCCTGGGCCATCTTCTTTTTACCCTCGAATCCGAACGGCGCCGTCACGATGCCAACGGTAAGGATATCCATATCTTTGGCAATCTTCGCGATCACAGGCGCCGCGCCGGTTCCCGTTCCGCCACCCATTCCGGCCGTTACGAAGACCATTTTCGTTCCCGTAAGCATTTCGCGGATATGCTCTTTGCTTTCGAGCGCCGCATTTTTTCCAACTTCAGGATTTGCACCGCACCCCAATCCTTCGGTAAGGTTAGCTCCGATCTGAAGCTTATTTGGAATAGGGCTGCCGTTAAGCGCCTGGTTGTCCGTATTACATACCACAAACTCGACATCCTTGATGCCTTGCTTATACATGTGGTTTACTGCGTTGCTCCCGCCGCCGCCAACTCCGATTACTTTGATAATGGACTTGGTCTGACTGTGTTTGGGAACTTCGAATTTGTAAGATCCGGTTTCAAACATGATTACTATTAATTTAGTGGTTGTTTACAATTTAAATTCGGGTGCAAGACTAAGACTTCTGACAGCTTCTATCAATACGTACCTGGTTCGCTACCTGTTTTTTTTTACATCAATACTCATTCTTACCGTCGAGATCGTCAATCAGCAGACTTTTCGTCTTGTTCAATATGTCATTGAAAAAGCTTTTCGAAGTGGTCATCGGCTTCTTGCCTTTTGAAACCGGCTTAACCACCTCACGAGCTTCCCTGTAACGATCTTCGCGTTCATCAAGTGACCGGAATCCCGCCAGTACAAGACCAACCGCCGTTGCGTACATGGGACTCTTCACCTGCTCAATTTTGCTTTTACCAAGATGTTCGTTGGGATAACCAATACGTGTATCCATACCCGTCATGTACTCGACAAGTTGTTTCAGACAGCTTAGCTGTGCGCCGCCGCCGGTTATTACGATACCTCCCGCGAGGCGGTTCTCGAAGCCCGAGCTGATGATCTCAGCATGGGCCATTTCGATGATTTCCTCCATCCTCGCCTGAATGATGTTGGATAGATTCTTTACGCTGATCTCCTTCGCGGAACGGTTACGGATACCCGGAATAGAGACAATTTCGTTGGGACTGGCTTCTTCTGAGATCGCTTTCCCGAATTTGGTCTTGAGCTGCTCAGCCTGCTGAGGCAGAACCATCAGACCTTGTTTGATATCGTTGGTCACAATATTCCCGCCGAACGGAATGACGGCAGTATGCCTGATGATGTTGTCATAGAATATGGCAATATCAGTCGTTCCGCCGCCGATGTCGATCAGACAAACACCGGCTTCCTTTTCCTCGTCGTTAAGCACGGCCAGGCTGGACGCCAGCGGCTCAAGGATAAGGTCCTGAATTTCAAGACTGCCGCGACGAACGCACTTATTGATGTTATTGATGGCGTTGGTCTGCGCCGTGATGATATGAAAATCCGCTTCAAGACGAACACCTGACATCCCTACCGGTTCCTTGATTCCGTCCTCGTAATCCACCATATAATCCTGCGGCATGACATGGATAATCTGACTGCCGGGAGGAACAACCATCCTGTACATGTCCTGCGTAAGTCTTTCAACATCCTCTACCGTAATTTCATCTTCCTTACTGGAACGTGTAATACCACCATGCTGGATAAAGCTCCGGATATGCTGTCCCGCGATACCAACGTTTACAACCCCAATATCGATTCCCGATTGATCGCTCGCCTCCCGAATCGCCTTCTCAATCGCGTACACAGTCTTGTCGATGTTGAATACAATTCCCTTGACAACGCCTTCCGACTCGGCTTTTCCCATACCGAGCACTTCAAGCTTGCCAAATTCATTTTTGCGCCCAACTATGGCACAAATCTTCGTAGTACCAATGTCAAGCCCGACGACTATTTTTTCCTGTTCCATGGTGGTAGTAATTATTAGTGGTTGTTTAGTTCTATGGTTATGTTTTATTCAGCTACAATTTGTCCTTCATACTGGAGACACACCCTTTTATATTTGTTCCATCCTGCTTTGGGAAGTATCTCTTTATAAAATATCCGGAGCTTTTTCAGTTTCACTTTTTCGTTGTCTGCTTTTCCAAATTCAATCCGCTCGTCCCCTACCTGCGGAAACATGGTCAGACGCCCCTTGCGATCGATATCGATCTGCGCGATCTGTGCGTTCCAGAATTCGTCCTCGCGGATCGTTTTTACCAGGTGCAGCAGCTGCTTTCCTTCCGGCGTTGCATTCACGTTTGCCTGCTGCAGCAACTTGTTCACATAAGGGCCACTGATCAGCAATACGCGCGCTGTGAATTTATCCGACACTGGCATGACCGTTCCGTCTTCCGCGATGTAACCGTCAGGACCGTCATTGCGGACGATCCGCGCGACTGGTCTTCTCAATCCTACGCTTGCCACAAGGTTCCCTTTGAGGTCCGTATAAAGATCAGCCTCCGCGATAAACGGATCCTTTCTTATTTTCGTCTCAATCGCGCGCAGGTTCATATCCGAAGCCTTTACTCCGCGAAGGTTCTGCGCATCCACATTCATCAGTGCAA
>CBKWFZ010000513.1:0-3777 GCA_966673785.1 uncultured bacterium | reverse complement strand
TCATCCCTTCCGCGGCTGAATCAGTTTCGCAACCAGCCCGGTCCATCCCGTTTGCTGGCTTGCGCCGACCCCCCTCCCGTTATCACCGTGGAAGTACTCGTAAAATAACAAATAGTTTTGAAAGTGCGGGTCCGTGTGATGCTTTTCATCGGGGCCGAATACAGGCCGACGACCATTTTGATCACGTTCGAATATGCGTATCAGGCGGTCCGAAATATCCGCAGCGATTTCCTTCAAGGTCAAAAACTTTCCCGAACCGGTCGGATGCTCAACTTTGAAATCGTCGCCATAGTAATGGTGAAACCGCTGCAGTGATTCGATGATCAGGTAGTTAACCGGAAACCAGACCGGTCCCCGCCAGTTTGAATTTCCGCCAAACATTCTCGTTTCACTTTCTGCAGGTGTGTAGCGCACCACGAACTCATTGCCATTCAACCGGAAATGGTAGGGACTGGTCTCGTGTATCTTTGACAACGCGCGAACGCCGTAATCGGAAAGAAACTCTTTTTCGTCAAGCATGCGGTATAGCAGGCGCTTCATCCGATGACCGCGAAGCAGTGAAAGCAGGTGTCGCTCTCCCCTGCCCTTTTCGTTCCAGCGCGAGATCAGGTTTGCAAGGTCAGGTCGGTACTGCAGGAACCACTGCAGGCGTTGCGTGAACTCAGGCATCGAATCGAAAATCTCCTGATCGAGGACTTCCACTGCAAACAGCGGAATGAGACCGACCATGGACCGGACCTTTATGCGTTGGCGGGAGTCGTTCGTCTGAAGCACATCATAGAAGAATTCATCCTCGTCATCCCAGAGGTTAATGCTCTCCTCGCTGATATTCGCCATGGCACCTGCGATGTAGAGAAAGTGCTCGAAGAACTTGGTCGCGAGACTCTGATAAACGGAATTTTCCTTTGCCAACTCAAGCGCCATGCGCATCATGTTCAGCGTAAACATGGCCATCCAACTGGTACCATCCGACTGCTCGATAAACACGCCTGGTGGCATCGGCGCGCTCCGGTCGAATACACCGATGTTGTCAAGTCCGAGGAAACCGCCCTGAAACACGTTGTTATCGTTGTGATCCTTTTTATTCACCCACCAGGTGAAATTCAGCAGCAGCTTATGGAAGCTTTCTTCAAGAAATTTCCGGTCTCCCTTCCCTTGTATCTTCTGGTCGATCTTGTATATCCTCCAGGTAGCCCAGCCGTGTACCGGGGGGTTGACATCGCCGAAGGCCCACTCATAGGCGGGAAGTTGTCCGTTGGGATGCATGTACCACTCCTTGGTGAGCAGCAGAAGCTGGTGTTTCGCGAACTCGGGGTCGACCATCGCGATCGGGATGCAATGAAACGCGAGATCCCATGCGGCATACCACGGATATTCCCACTTATCGGGCATCGATATGATATCGGCATTGTTCAGGTGCATCCACTGGCTGTTCCGTCCATGTTTTCGTTGAGCAGGAGGCACAGGCTGCCCCGGGTCACCCGATATCCACCTCGACACATCGTAATAGTAGAACTGCTTGCTCCATAACATTCCGCCTATAGCCTGCCGTTGAATATTGCGATGATCCTTGTCCGTAATTCCTGATTGCAGCCCGTCGAAAAATTCATCCGCTTCGGCCAATCGCTTTTCGAAGATTTCATCGTAGTCATTAAAAAAATCAACGTGGTAGGAGGTTGCGAGCCTTAGCTTGACGGTAAGCGCTTCACCCGGTTGAATATCGGCACTAATGGTGAATGCTGCTTTCGTGCCGTGTGCGGCGCGATTAACAGCATTTTTATTTCCAGAAACGACATATTCATTGATCCCATCCTTAAACATTCCCGGTGCGCCGACACCGTACAGACGCTGCGTGTTTGTATCGTTCTCGCAATAAAGGTGCTCGGCGTTTCCAAAACAGGCGAGATACATCGGTGGCAACTCCGGATGTCGTATGGCGATAACGTTGTTCTCGTCCTGGAACAATTCCGGCTTTCCCTGTGCATCGCCCCAGGCCCAGATGTTCCGGAACCAAACCGTTGGAAGAACCACCAGCGGGGCAGGTTCGCTTCCGCGATTCCAGGCCGTGATCCGGATCAGTATGTCGTCGTGATCGGCCTTCGCATACTCGATAAAAATATCAAAGTAACGGTTATCCAGAAAGACACCCGTGTCATAGATCTCGAATTCCCGGTCCTGCTTCCCCCGGCGGCGATTTTCCTCGACCAGTTGCGTATATGGAAAGGGTTGCTGAGGATACTTGTACAGCATTTTCATATAGCTGTGGCTCGGGGTGCTGTCAAGGTAGTAGTAAAGTTCCTTGCAGTCTTCGGCATGATTGCCTTCAGGTCCGGCCAAACCAAACAGACGCTCCTTTATAATGGGATCCTTCCTGTTCCAGAACGCCGGCGCGAAACACAGCAATTGTTTGTCATCGCTGATGCCGCCGATTCCGTCCTCTCCCCAGCGATACGCCCTGCTTCTTGCGTGATCGTGGGGAAGATAATCCCAGGCACTGCCATGTGAGCTGTAGTCTTCACGAACGGTGCCCCACTGCCGCTCCGACAGGTAGGGTCCGAACTTCCGCCAGTTCTTCTTGCCGTCACGGTCTTCGACCATGCGCGCTTTTTCCTTCATATGATGATCAGGTTAGGTCTTTTCTGAAAGCGTGACGTTGGATCTACCCGTTGTCCTCAAATCCCGGATACAACAACATGCCCCCATCGATGAACAATGTAATGCCATTGACATATTCGGAATCATCCGAGGCCAGCCATACTGCCGCGCCACCGATGTCCTCCACCTCGCCGATACGCTTGGCAGGGATGAGCTTCAGGAGGTTGTTGTACGCGGAAGGTGTTTGCCACGCGGCGTGATTGATCGGTGTCCGGATCGCACCCGGACCGATACTGTTCACCCGGATCTTCTTCGGAGCATACTCCTGCGCGAGTGATTTCATCAGCATCATCACGCCACCCTTCGAGGCCGCGTAGTTTACGTGCCCGGCCCAGGGAATTACCTCGTGTACAGAGCTCATGCATATAATCTTCCCGGCTGATTTCGACTTTTCCTTAACGACGCCGCGCTTCAGAAATTCCTTGATCGCCTCGCGTGCACAAAGAAATTGTCCCGTAAGATTGATATCGATCACGTGATTCCACTCCTTAAGACTCATCTCGTGGAAAACAGAATCTTTTTGAAGTCCGGCATTGTTAACAAGAATGTCCACCGTACCATACGCGCGGAATGTTTCCTGAAACATGTTTACCACGTCATCCTCGTTGCTTACATCGGCACGAAAGATCATACCTTCACCTCCGGCTGATTTGATTTCATCAAGGATCTTTTGAGCTTTGTCTTCGCTACTTGAATAATTGACAACAACGGTAGCACCGGCAGATGCAAGGGCTTTGGCAACACCCGCCCCGATCCCGGAGCTGGCGCCTGTCACGAGGGCGATCTGCCCGGCAAGTTTTTTATTCATATTCGTTATTGGTCTACGTGTTTAATCGACGCTGAATTAATGCAATACCGTAACCCGGTTGGCGGAGGTCCGTCAGGAAAAACATGTCCGAGATGCGCATCGCATACGTTGCACATCACTTCAACGCGCGTCATGCCAAAGCTCGTGTCCTTTTCATATTTGATCACATTATCCTTCACCGGAATAGTAAAGCTCGGCCAACCGGAACCGGACTCAAATTTCTGCGTGGAATCGAAGAGCAAGGTATTGCAGCACCGGCATGCGTATAGTCCCGGATCATGGGCTTCACAGTATTCGCCCGTGAACGCACGTTC
>CBKWFZ010000512.1:0-3783 GCA_966673785.1 uncultured bacterium | reverse complement strand
CTGGACGGAAGAAATTCCAGTATCACATCCGATGTAGAGAAGGTGTTGGGAAGAAAACCCGGGGATTTCAGCGCGTATGTGAAGGAAACTGCTGCCAGCGGCGTGTGGGATCCAAAAATAAAGTGAGGTGACCACAAGCGGAAAATTTCGCGAATAAATAAGAATCGTCTTTCGCTTAGCCGTGTGCCGGCAATTCGCTCATTCCTCCTTTCATCATCAACTAATTTCAAACCAACTCATGAACAATTTCAAGGCAGTTTTGGCAGGCGCAGTTCTCTGGATTTTACTGGCGACCACGTTCTTCGTGTTAAGCGGACTTCCGGAGATTGCGAATTCCTCTCACCTGCAAACGCTTATTGCGGCAACACTCACGCCCCCATACGCAATTATTGGTGCATATCTTTATTACCGAAATAAGGCTAATGGGCACGGCGTCTTAGTGGGATTGATTATGTCGTTAACCGCACTGCTACTTGATGCTTTGATCACCGTTCCTTTCTTCGAAATTCCGAGCGGAGGCAGCTACCAACAATTTTACACCAATCCACTGCTCTGGCTATTGGTTTTAATAAACGTCGCGACCGTCTACGGATACTGGAGGGTACGGGTACAGTTAAAATGAGCAAATCTGGAAACCAATGCAGCTGCGCTCTCGCTAACGCCACGTCGACGGGATGAAAGCAAGAGCGCAACTTAAACTTCAGGGACTTGCAGCTTACAATTCAGCCATTACTTCGCATTCCTTCGCCGCTCACTCTCATCAATCATGACAGCCAGGTCTGCAGCGGGACGGATTTCCCAACTTCCTCTGTCGCGCAGGAGCCGCACAGAAGGATGGTTTGACAGCAGGCGGATAGCATGATTGAGATCTGTAGCCTCAAGGATCATGATACCACCTATTTGTTCTTTGGTTTCGGCAAAAGGACCGTCAGTCACGGCAACTTTGCCATCGCGCCATCTCAATGTCGTGGCATTTTGCGAAGGTTGCAATCCTTCGCCACCGACAAGGTTGCCGTTCTTCTTCATTTCGTCATCGTAGCTGAAGCACGCATCCATCATGGCATGTTGCTCTGCTTCGGTAGCTGATGCCCATTCTTTTTCATTGATGTATCCCAGGCAAATGTATTTCATAATGGTTCTTTTGTGTATTTGAACATTGTTTACCCTCTATTGTGATCCCTTTTCGCGAGCTGATTGACACGGTGTACTATTCGAACCTGATCGACGTGTTTAGCGTCATCAGATAGGAAGTAAGGCACCTGATCTTTCCGCCGGTCATTTCAAAGACGTCGTAGAAGACGGCATCAAGCGCATTTCCGTTTTTCATCTTACCCTGAACAGACCCTTCCGCAATCACAACATCATCTTCTTCAACGACCCTTTTAATCTGAATTGTCGGACGACCCACAAAATTGTCGTTTTCAATCTCCTTGTCGAATTCTTCCTTTCCATTGTGCGTGTACACGCCCGGCATTTTCCAGACGACATCATCGGTCAGGCAATCAAGGATCATTTGATGATCACTCCGGCGGAACCCCTCCATGTATGTTTCAACCGTTCTCTTATTTTCAGTCATCTCTAATTAAGATTGGTTTTATACGTTTTCGTTTACGATGATTTCGCCAGTTTCAGAAGCACACCGCCCGACGAAAGCTGTTGGGATGAAACAAGCGATAAATTTTTGGACGGTGTTCCCTGTTTGAAAAGCGGTCTGCCACGCCCCAAAATAACGGGGGCTATGCCGATCCGGAATTCATCAAAAAGGTCATCATTGATAAACGTCGCGGAAAGGTCCGCGCTTCCAAATACATACATATCCTTGCCGCCCTGAGCCTTCAATCGGGATATCTCCGCTGAAGCATCCCCGGTAATTAACGTTGAATTGTTCCAGTCGACTTCCTTTAATGTTTTGGAAAAAACAAGTTTTGGGATGCTATTCATTAACCTGGCAATTTCAGCCTCTTCACCATCTGCCTTCGTCCAGTAAGCCGACATCCCTTCATAGGTTACCCTTCCGAAAACCAGATAATCCGCCGAATGTAGCTGCTCAAGACTAAGTTTTTCAAGTTCTGGCCCCCACAAAGTATTGTGAAACGACAGATCCCAGTTCTTTTCGCCCTCAAAATAGCCGTCCAGGGTGGTGATGTTCGACATTATTAATCTTCTCATGTTGTGTAAGTTAGAATTGATTGTTTACGTGTTCATGGGCTAGTCGAATAGCAGCTTGCGAAATCGACAAACAATCTCAACTTTTTTTTCAGATGAAGTTACTTTTCAAGTCCCCGGAGCTTGCGTTCGATAAATCGTCGTTCAGGTTCTTGTTGTGCAAGCGAAAGGGCACGTTCCCACGATGCCCGCGCTTCACTTGTCCTGCCGGCTTTCTGGCATAGCTCCGCTCGGGCCGAGTATGCCAGATGATAATCCTTCAGATCCCCACGCTCAAAAATGGCATCTATCTGCCGCAGCCCGGCCTCGGGACCCGCGTGCATCGCTATGGCCACAGCGCGGTTCAATTCAATTACAGGAGAGGGGCTTGTACGCAGCAACAACGTGTATAGTCGCGCGATCTGGGCCCAGTCCGTGGCTTCGGAATTCTTCGCTTCAGCATGCAGGGCGGCGATGGCTCCCTGCAGCGCATATGGGCCCGGTGGTTTGGCGGAAAAAGCCTGGTCCACAAGCGAAGTTCCTTCCGCAATCATATCGTGGTCCCACCGTGAACGATCCTGGTCTGGCAACAGAATAAGGTCTCCCGTTGGCGTTGTACGGGCAGCCTGACGGGATTCGTGCAGCAGCATGAGGCCAAGCAATCCGGCAACTTCCGGGTCGGGAAGCAAGTCATGCAGAAGACGCCCAAGTCGAATCGCTTCGCCTGAAAGGTCCACCCGGATAACCGCGCCGCCGGACGACGCGTAATACCCTTCGTTGAAAACAAGATAAATAACCTGGAGTACTGCCTCAAGCCGGTTTGGCAATTCATGTTGCTGCGGCACCTCGAAGGGTAGCTGTGCTTCGCGAATCCTGGCCTTGCCCCGGACGATACGCTGGGCAATCGTGGACGGCGCGGCAAGAAACGCCCTGGCGATCTCTTCCGTAGTCAGGCTACAGACCTCACGCAACGTCATGGCCGTACGCGTATCAAGTGGCAGTGCGGGATGGCAGCAGGTAAAAATGAGCCGGAGCACATCGTCAGCGATTTCATGATCAATCTGCGTCGAGGGATCAGCCCTGTAAGCTTCCATTTGCCGGACTTGTTCCGCCTTCAGCGGGTCAAACCTTGACTGACGACGGATGCTGTCGATTGCTTTAAACCTTCCGGTGGAAACAAGCCAGGCCCTCGGGTTTGAGGGGACATCACCAATCGTCCACTGCTCAAGGGCGGCGTTGAAGGCATCGTGCAACGCATCTTCTGCGAGGTCGAAGTCCCCAAGCAAGCGGATCAGCGTGGCGAAAACCGCGCGCGACTCGTTCCGGTAAATCCCTGCCACCAGATCTGAAATATGTTCCGAAGCGTTTTCGTGGTAGTCCATTCTATTCTGATATAGCCAGGTCGAGTTTGCTGAAATTTACATCAATTATTGAATTGCAAATAGTCTGAATCAGGCTCTGCCGAACACCAGGGGATACCAGGGTGGGCTGCAGTAGTCGGCGTTCAACAAGACATTTTAACCTGATTCAGGTTTTACTAGAAATTATACACGGAAAGCGGCCGTTTGTGATGGAAGAGATCACTCCGTCACGAATCCGCAAATCCTCTTTGCATCTTCTGATCGGAGTGACTCCGAA
>CBKWFZ010000511.1:0-3784 GCA_966673785.1 uncultured bacterium | reverse complement strand
AACGGGGTGCCACGCAACATGACTACCGCAGTTTTCCGGTGCTTGATCAGTTAATACCTTACTCCCGCATCTCCATTCACGACAACGGTGTGGGATTCGCACCGGAACATCAGGAGAAGATCTTCGTTCTTTTTCAACGACTTCTCGATAAACCCGACGTCGCCGGTTCGGGGATCGGCCTCGCGATATGCAGAAAGATCGTCCATCAGCACCGTGGACATATCTATGCGGAAGGAACGGAGAACCAGGGTGCTGTCGTGCACCTTTTCCTTCCCCTCGAACAGCCGGCGGAACACGATTGACGGCATAGCTTTTTCAACGTTTTTCCCTATGAAATGGTGGATCGGCTGCTCCGGGTTTTACTACAAAGGTTGGAAGGGTGAATTTTATCCGTCCGATCTGCCGCAGGGGAGGTGGTTTGAACACTATTGTCAGTTCTTTAATACGGTTGAGCTGAACGTTACCTTCTATCGTCTTCCCAAGCCGCAGGTATTCGGCGACTGGTACACGCGAAGTCCGCGCCGCTTTCGTTTTGCGGTAAAGGCACCGCGGCTGATCACGCACTTCAGGAGGTTCAACAACGTCGCCGATGCTCTCGCTTCCTTTTACGATCTCGTGTCAACAAATCTTCAGGACAAGCTTGGTCCCGTCCTTTTTCAGCTTCATCCACAGATGAAATTTTCGCCCGGGAATCTTGAGCGCATTTTACAGGTTCTCGATCCGGCTTTTACGAACGTAATTGAATTCCGACATGCCACCTGGTGGAACGCTGAAACAATTGAAACGCTGCGGCAACACGGTGTTACGTTCTGCAGTATCAGCCATCCGGAGTTACCCGATGATGTGGTTGGAAGTACAAATGTCCTGTACTATCGGTTTCATGGTACGCCGGTGCTTTACCGTTCCACGTATTCGTCACGGAAACTGCGTTCGGTTCTCACGTCAATGACGGAGATGCCGCGGGTAAAAGAGGCATACGCGTATTTTAATAATGACATTGATGTGGCAGCAGTGTCGAATGCGAAGACCCTTATGCGCATGGCTGATGCGTTGTCCGGAAAATGAATGACAGTTTATTCCTCTATGAAGTCCTCGAGTTCGCCAACCTCACCAAACAGCAGCAATCGGTCACCGCGGCGAAAAACCGTGTCGGGCCTAAGAATGCCAACAACATGCTTGATACGGTTCACTGTCCCGAGGACGTTCTTCTGCTCGACAAATCGCGTGATGGTTACCAGTTGTATGTTGTACTTACCGACAAAATCAACATTGGCAACCTGCTGATCGATATACCGCTCGGGCAATACGACTTCAATGATCTTGTATTTGTCGCTGATCTTGTACGATTCGGTTACGTCCTTTAGATCAAGCTTATAGGCAAGTCGTTCAGCGGAATCGGCTTCCGGATAGACAAACTCCTGGATATCCATGGCTTCAAGCACTGTTTTCTGCAAAGGGCTGATCACGCGGCAGATGATCCGCTTTACCGAGAGTTGCTTGAGGACCGCGGTGAGCATGATATTCGCGCCTTCGTTTTCTCCAATTGCGTTAACTACGGCGTCGACGTCGCGCATAGGCAAGGATTTCACCGCGTCGGGACTTCCGGCATCGAGCGCGATCGTGTGAGTCAGGTCGTTTTTAAATTTTTCCACGAGCTCCATTTTGGTATCGACGCCGATCACCTCATGACCGAGGGAAACAAGCTTTTGAGAGAGCGATGAACCATAGTTTCCGAGACCAAACACAATGAATTTCATAAGCGCTGTTTATGGATTATAGGGAGATTTCATCTTTAGGGTAGCGGTAGAACAATTCGCGCGCCGGCGTAACGAATGCAAAGAACACGGTCAGGGTTCCGACGCGTCCGATCAGCATGACGATCGAAAGCAGGAGCTTGCTGCTCATAGAGAGATCGGGGGTTACGCCGAGGGACAATCCAACGGTACTGAATGCTGAAAAACCTTCGAACGCAAGTACGAAAAGTTGCTTGTCAGGCTCGTTCACCGAGAGCAGCAGTACAGTCAGGCCAATTATTATCAGTGAAAGCACCATGATTGCAAAAGCCCGGTGAATCGTCGTTTCTCCGATCTGTATACGCGCGACTTCGGTGCGCTCTTTACCCATGATCACACTTTTCAGGTTAAGGAATGCCACGGCAATCACCGTTGTTTTGATCCCACCACCCGTCGATCCCGGCGAAGCGCCTATCCACATCAGCAGCAGATACACCATGATCGTTGGCAGCGAAAGCATGGTGAGGTCGACGGTATTGAATCCGGCGGTTCTGGGAGTGACTGACCCGAACATTGACGTGGCGATTTTGCCCCATGTGCTGTCGTGCTCCTTTAAGGTGAAATTCAGCTCAAAAAGAAAATAGGTTGTAAAACCAAATGCAAGTAGAATCGCCGTGGTCGCAAGGGCAAGCTTGCTTGTGGTAGAGAAGATATGGCTATAGTTTTTCTCTGCCGGGCGGCCGGTGATTTTGTTGAAGATCCGGATAATTTTACTTTTTAAATATGAGAATACGTTGAACACAATCGGAAACCCAAGTCCGCCAAGGACAATTAGCGCAGCCAGTACCATCTGCAAACCATAATTGAACCTCAGGGGTTCTTCGTAAAGACCTTGTGAGAACGTTGAGAATCCGGCGTTGCAGAAAGCCGATACCGAATGAAAAACAGAAAAAAAGATCCTTTCCAGCAGATTGGGAAATGCGGCGGAATCCAGTGTGTAGAAAACAGTGATGGCACCGATAGCTTCAAAAGAAAAGGTGACGATCACAACGCGACTGATAATGCCAATTACGGTGCTCATCTGATGACTGCTCACCATGTCCTTTAGCGCAAGCTGATTCCGAAACGAGACAGTTCCGGCCGACAAGAACGTAAGCAAGCCCGCAAATGTCATGATCCCCAGACCGCCAAGCTGAATGAGACAAAGGAGGATTGCTTTTCCGATATGGGTGAAAGTAGTTGCCGTGTCAACAACGATCAGCCCCGTAACACATACTGCACTTGCTGATGTGAACCATGCGTCGACAGGTCGTATGCCATGCGTTGTGGCATTCGGGAGCATCAGTAAAAGTGCCCCGATCGCGATGAACATAAAGAAACTGCCTACGAATAGAAAGGCGGGATTAAGACCACGACGGTAAATGAACCGTAATACAGTTGACGCTTCCGTCAGAAAAATGATGAAGGTGCTCGCAAAGAGAAAAACTTTCGATATGATAAAATCGTCGCGTGAATCCGGCGGAATGTCATCGAGAAACGAGAAACAGGCTTTCTGTGCGTAATGGGTCAGGGCAATTAAAAACAAGTTGAACAGCCTGGACCTTAACCGGCGTGTTTCTTTAAATTCAAGAATGAAGAAAATAATCAGCAACGTCTTGATCGAAACCAGCAACACCAGCCACAGGCGATACAGGTTCAGATCGGTTTTGTAGAACGGATTGAAACCGGCGTCATAGATCAGCACTCCGAGCAGAATGAATGACAATACCGGAATGAGTGCCTGACAGGTAGCGTGAGCGATATCTGTTATCGATATCAGGCGTGCCTTAAGTTCATAGAGTGAAGGTCCTTTGTGTTTTCTTTGGTAACGGGTAAACCAGCGAAAGGCTCTTCGTAGAAACCGGTTCAGCATGAACGCGTTTTATTGTTTGCCTGCAAAGGTAGCAACAATTTATTCAATGGACAGCAATGCGAGTTTCTCCTGACAACCACGACGTTTCTGCAACCACTCAGCATCGATACGCGGGAAGCTGACTTTATGCAACACTCTT
>CBKWFZ010000510.1:0-3785 GCA_966673785.1 uncultured bacterium | reverse complement strand
AAGTACTTCTGGGATTTTGCTCACCCCGCGAGCGGAATGGCACGTGAGCGCAACTCGTCCGGTAACCTTGTCACCAGCGGTGGTTCGGGTTTCGGACTGATGGCTATTATCGTCGGCATTGAGCGCGGCTTCATCACCCGACAAGAAGGGATTGAAAGGCTGGACAAGATACTTACCTTCCTGGAGGACGCTGATCGGTTTCACGGAGCGTGGTCGCACTGGATCGACGGCAATAGTGGTGCTGTCATTCCGTTCAGCGCAAACGACGATGGCGGCGATCTTGTCGAGACGGCGTTTCTCGTGCAGGGGCTGTTAACGTTTCGGCAGTATCTCAACGAAGCGACTCCTTCCGAAAATGTCCTGATCGATCGCATTAATGTCTTGTGGGAATCGGTCGAGTGGGACTGGTACACGCGTGGCGGTCAGAACGTGCTTTACTGGCACTGGTCGCCCTCAAAGGAATGGATCATGAATCACCAGATACGCGGTCATAACGAGACGCTGATCACCTATATCCTTGCCGCTTCGTCTCCGACGCACGCCATAGCGGCTGACGTGTACCATGAGGGTTATGCGCGTAACGGCGACATACAAAATGGAAATGAATACTACGATATAATGCTACCGCTCGGCGAGCCTATGGGAGGCCCGCTCTTCTTTTCACACTATTCGTTTCTCGGACTTGATCCGCGTGATCTTGAAGATCAGTATGCCAGCTACTGGACGCAGAACCGGAATCACACGCTCATCAATCAGGCCTATGTAATCGACAACCCGCTCAACTATGCTGGCTATACGGATGAGAGCTGGGGATTGACCGCAAGTGATAATAACAATGGTTATTCTGCGCACTCACCAACAAATGATCTTGGTGTGATTACACCGACAGCTGCGCTCTCCTCGTTTCCCTACACGCCGGACGAATCCATGAAGGCGCTCAAGTTCTTTTACTACTCGGTTGGTGACCGGCTCTGGGGAGAGTACGGATTCTACGACGCCTACAACATAACGGTCGGATGGACCGCAGACTCATATCTGGCCATCGATCAGGGACCGATCATCGTGATGCTCGAGAACTACCGGACCGGATTGCTTTGGGATTTGTTCATGTCTGCTCCCGAAGTTCAGGGCGGACTTGACGAGCTTGGTTTCACCTATTAAATCTATACACTTCACGAAATGAGAAAACTGCCAATCCTAGCCTTGTTGATCCTGATTGTCGCATGCCAGGCAAAAAAAGAAACTGTCGCCGAATCGGGCGAACCCGTGTCGGAGGTAAAGATCAGTGACGACTCGCTCTTTACGCTTGTTCAGTATAAGACCTTTCAATACTTCTGGGATGGTGCAGAGCCCGTGTCAGGAGGCGGACGCGAGCGGTTTCACGCGGATAATGTTTATCCTCAAAACGACAAGCATGTAATAACATCAGGAGGAACCGGATTTGGAGTAATGGCGATCCTTGTCGGCATAGAAAGAAATTTTATTACGAGACAGGAGGGATTCCAGCGACTTGAGAAGTTTGTTACGTGGCTCGAGAAAGCGGATAACTTCCATGGCGTTTGGCCGCATTGGTGGGACGGCGAAACCGGTGACGTGAAGCCATTCAGCCCGCGGGACGACGGCGGGGATCTCGTCGAGACTTCGTATCTCGCGCAAGGTCTGCTTTGCGTACGCGAGTATTTCAAAAACGGAACCGAGGAGGAAAAGAAGCTTGCGGCGCGCATCGACACGCTGTGGCGCGGGATTGAGTTCGACTGGCATACCAACGGCAAAGACGTGTTGTACTGGCACTGGTCTCCGAATCACGCGTGGGCGATGAACTTTCCCGTCGAAGGTTATAACGAGTGTCTGATCATGTATGTACTCGCCGCCGGATCACCAACGCATTCGGTTTCCGCGGACGTCTATCACAAGGGTTGGGCACGCAGCGGTGGAATGAAGAATGATCCGGCGCATGAACAATATGGCTATCATCTGGCGCTGAAACATAATGGAGCACCGCAGTTTGGCGGCCCTTTGTTCTGGTCTCATTATTCGTTCCTTGGTCTCGACCCGCGCGGTCTAAAGGATCGTTATGCCGACTACTGGGAACATAACATTAATCACACGCTGATCAATCGTCAATACTGTATTGAAAATCCCAAAGGCTACAAGGGTTACGGTAAGGATGCATGGGGCCTCACTGCAAGTTATTCCATAAACGGGTATGCGGCGCATAGCCCCAACGAGGACCTCGGGGTAATTTCTCCGACAGCTGCCCTTTCGTCCTTCCCGTACACGCCGGAAGAATCCATGGATGCCATGCGGTATTTTTATTTCCAACTTGGTGACAGACTTTTTGGCGACTATGGATTCTATGACGCCTACAGCGAAGAGCACAACTGGTTTATCCCACGATACCTCGCGATCGATCAGGGACCGATCGTGGTAATGATGGAAAATCACAGAAGCGGCCTCTTGTGGAACCTGTTCATGGGTTGTCCCGAGGTACAATCCGGTCTGAAGAAACTTGGCTTCGAAAGTCCACAATTGAAATGAAGACGATCACGCTGATCATTCTGGCATTTTGCCCGGCAGCCGTTATGGGCCAGGGAAATGAACCTGCGGTTTCGAAGGTTTTCTTTACCAACAGCATCATGCCTGAACGATACTTCTATAGCGATGTCACTTACGAAGCGCCCTCATGGGTGTATAATAAACAAGGTAAGCTACCAATAAGCCGGAAGAACTTCACGCCGGGAAATTCACTGATGCTGAGGTATAATTCGCGTACCGGCGGCTCCTGGAGTGTCAGGATCTTCTATCACAATATAAGAGGGCTCGATAATTTCGGGCCGGCCAACAGACTGGTCATGCGAATTTTTATCGACGATGAAACGCCTCGTAATTTCCTCCCGCTTATCGGGCTGGGTCGGAAGGACCAGACTCCATCCAGGTTTGTGCCGCTCAACAGGTACGTCTCGCCCCCCGACACCTTCGGCTGGATGAAGGTTTCAATTCCGCTATCAGAAATTTCAACCGATGAGGTAAATGATCTCGAACAGATCACGCTTAAGAACAACACAGAGGATGGCTCGTCGCGTGAGCACACTATTTATCTGGATCAGATCGAACTTACTGATGATGTCACGCCTCAGACACTGCAGACCATTCCTGCCCTTGCGACGGCGCGCGGATATGAACGTCACATAGACATTACGTGGGAGAGAGTTAATGATCCTTCAGTTCGCTATGTAAAGGTATATCGCTCCTCCGACAACCGGGCATTTGTGCCGGTCGGAATTCAGCTTCCACAGATCAATCGGTATGCGGACTTCGTCGACACGGTGGGCAGGCAATACTGGTATAAGGTCACTTTTCTCGACGGTGAGTACAATGAATCCACTTTTTCAAAAACGCTTAACGCGAAAACAAAGTCATTATCCGACGAGGAACTACTCGATATGGTTCAGGAAGCCAATTTCAGATACTACTGGGAAGGAGCCGAACCGAATAGCGGGCTTGCGCGCGAGAATATACCTGGCAGGGTGAGCATGGTTGCCTCCGGCGCATCGGGATTTGGAATCATGGCGCTGCTGGCGGGAACGGAAAGAAAGTTTATTCCAAGGTCAGACGCCGTGCAACGCTTTCTGAAAATTGTTTCCTTTCTTCAGAAAGCGGAAACGTTTCACGGAGCATATTCTCATTTTATTGACGGACCTACAGGGAAAGTTGAACCGTTTTTCGGTCTGCGTGACAACGGCGGAGATCTGGTTGAAACGTCTTTTCTCATGCAAGGCTTACTT
>CBKWFZ010000509.1:0-3796 GCA_966673785.1 uncultured bacterium | reverse complement strand
CCGTCAACGACTTGGAAATCGGGCAGCCTTCTTTCGCTGCGTTCGCGCATTCATCAAACTTCTCTTTGGTGATGCCCGGAACTTTCGCTTTGAGCGTAAGTTCGGAAAGGGTAATGGAATCTTCAAGCGTCACGACGCAATCCACATGAAGTTCATCGGCTGTGAACCCGGCCTCGTTTAATACGAAACTTAGCTTCATCGCGAAACACCCGGCGTGCGCAGCAGCGATCAGTTCCTCCGGGTTGGTACCCGTCCCTTCTTCAAATCGCGACTTATAAGAATACTGAGTCTGATTCAGCGTCGAACTTTGTGTGGTCACGTGACCTTTTCCATCTTTTCCCGAGCCGTTCCAGACCGCCGTGGCTTTTCTTTTCTTCATACTAGGAGGGTTTTGTTTTGTTCTTGCTAATTAAGCGGCTCAGTCCTAATAATGAAATATTAACTCAGGTATTTTTGTGGGTTAGCCCATATATTCTTTGACCGGTGCCTGGGGCCGTTGAAAAAATACTGTATAAAACCGGTCGTCAGCATTGCCGGCGCGGCCGCGTTTTCTATATTTGCAACATGGTTGCATTAAGTCGCTTTTTCAGAAAAGTCAATCTCGACGTAGTTGGATTCTCAGCGTCCTCGCTCTGCGCGTTGCACTGCCTGCTTTTTCCGGCGTTCGTGCTTGCAGGCAATCTGTCCGTGTCAGCTGCTGTCCACAACCACGCGTTTGAAAATATCATCCTGGCAATCAGCGCAATAGTTGGCGTTTCATCACTTCTCCCCGCATATTTCAGTCACCATCGCTCGGGACGGCCCTTGATTCTTTTCGCAGCCGGAATGCTGGTTATTTTACTGAGTCGTCTGACATCGGGCATTGCATTGGAGGTTTCACTCACCACTTCCGGCGCTGCGCTTGTCGCCCTCTCGCACTTTCAAAACTGGCGCAGATGCCAGACTGAATGTCCCGTCGCACCAAAAGCCAGCGAGAACGATGCGCCTGACACGCGTTGATGTGCGCTAAGTATCCGGTCGTTTCGGTTAAGCAAAACTCTTTCTTATTTTCGCCCTTCGATTTCAGAAGGATATGATCAACGTCGGTGCAACAAGATTGTCAATCGAAGATTTTGAGCGTTTGCTGTTTGACAAAGCCGGCGTTTCGCTCTCGCCAGACGGTGTGCAGCGTGTAAGAAAAAATTTCGAGTTTCTGAAGACGTATGCGAACCACAAGATCATTTACGGCATCAATACCGGCCTTGGGCCGATGGCTCAGTACAAGATCGGCGAAGGGGACCAGCGACAATTGCAGTACAATCTGATCCGGAGTCACAGCGCGGGAGCAGGTGATCCGTTTAACGAACAATTTGCGAAGGCTACGATGCTCGCCCGGCTGAACAGTCTGATGCAGGGTTACTCCGGTGTGGACCCTTCAGTGCCGGAACTGATCGCTGCGCTGATCAATCGAAACATTCACGTTTTTATTCCTGAGCGCGGCGGTGTAGGAGCGAGCGGGGATCTGGTGCAACTTGCTCATCTGGCCCTTAATCTTATTGGCGAAGGCAAGGTGAACCATCAGGGTGAATGGCGTCCCGCGGCTGACGTATATGAGCAGCATGGATTGAAGCCGATAGACGTTCAGTTGCGCGAAGGTCTCGCCATCATGAACGGAACCTCTGCGATGACGGGCGTGGGTATCGTAAACATAATTCGCGCGCGGCGGTTGCTCGCATGCGGGATAATGCTCTCCGCCATCACGAATGAGTTGATGAAGTCTTTCGATGATCACTTCTCCTTTGAGTTGAATCATGTCAAACTTCACCGTGGACAATCGAAAGTCGCGGAAATCATACGTGCGTTATTGGGTGACAGTAAATTGATCAGAAAACGCCCGGAGCATCTTTATCACCGGAAGATCGAGGAAGCGGTATTCACCGATAAGGTGCAGGAATATTATTCCCTGCGTTGTGTTCCGCAGATTCTTGGACCCGTATACGATACGTTGCAGGAAGTTGCGCAGGTGCTCGAAGACGAAGTGAATTCCGCCAATGACAACCCGGTGATCGATCATGATAAGGAAATGGTTTACCATGGCGGGAATTTTCATGGCGATTACATCTCCCTCGCAATGGACAAACTTAAAATTGTCGTCACGAAGCTGTGTATGCTTTCGGAACGCCAGCTTAATTATCTGCTCAACGACAAGTTGAACCAGAAACTTCCTCCGTTTATAAACCTTGGAAAGCTGGGACTGAATTTTGGTATGCAGGGCATGCAGTTTATGGCGACATCGACTACCGCCGAAAATCAAACGCTTTCATATCCGATGTACCTGCACAGCATTTCCAACAACAATGATAATCAGGATATCGTAAGCATGGGATGCAATGCAGCTATTCTTACCGGGAAGGTCATCGATAACGCATTCGATGTGCTTTCCGTCCAGGCGCTTGCGCTGATGCAGGCTATTGATTATCTGCAGTGCAATTCGCGACTTTCAACGTTCACGTCAAGGGTGTATCAGGAAATCAGGGAAATATCGTCACCCGTCATTGACGATCAGCCACGGTATAACGAGATTCCGGCGATACGTTCATACCTGATCGCGCTTGGCAGATCAATAACATTATGAATCAAAGCATGAAGTATGCGCTCATTACCGGTGGGTCCAGAGGTATTGGACGGGCAATAGCCCTGAAGCTGGCGGAGAACGGCTACAATATCATCATTACCTACCGCAGCAACGACGAGGAGGCGGAAAAAACAGTGTCACTCGTCCGGGAACAAAAGGTCGAAGCTGAAGCATTGAAGTTTGACGTCGCCGACAAGGCCGACATCGACAGAGTGTTGGGAGCATGGCTGGAAAACAATAAGGACAAGGCGATTGAAATCCTGGTCAACAATGCCGGGATCAGACAGGACGCGCTGATGATGTGGATGTCGGATGAGCAGTGGAAGTCCGTTACTGGATCAAGCCTGGATGGTTTCTTTTACGTTACACGCCATCTGCTTACACCGATGCTCAGCCGCAGGTACGGGCGCATCGTTAACATTGTATCCTTGTCGGGCATCAAGGGAATGCCTGGGCAGACAAACTATTCTGCGGCAAAAGCGGGTGTTATCGGGGCGACTAAGGCCCTCGCCCAGGAGGTAGCCAGACGCAACGTTACGGTCAATGCTGTGGCTCCGGGATTCATACGCACCGATATGACCAAAGATCTTAATGAAGGTGAGCTCAAACAACTTATTCCGATGCAGCGATTCGGCGAACCGGAAGAAGTCGCCGATGCTGTTGCATTCCTGGCGTCAACGAAAGCATCGTATATCACCGGTACGGTCTTGTCAATCAACGGTGGCCTGTATTCCTGAACCGGCGGAATTCCTGTTTCGATATGATAAACTTACACCAGACCGTCGCGCTGACGACCGGTTCCGCTTAAATTTCCCGATTAAAAATCTATTTTTGTGGATTGTTTTTTGCGCCTGCCAACCGGGTGACATAAGGGTAGCGACTTCATGACCAGAGTAGTAATTACGGGATTAGGAATTTATTCGTGTATTGGGAAGAACCTGACTGAGGTCCGGGATTCGCTGTATGAAGGCCGGTCGGGAATCGTGCTGGATCTCAAGCGAAAAGAAATGGGTTATCGCTCCGGCCTCACCGGTTTTCTGGAGCCCCCGATACTCAAGGGCGTGCTGGACCGCCGCGCCAGAATTATGCTCCCGGAACAGGGTGAATACGCTTACCTCGCGACAACTGAAGCCTTGAAAAACGCCGGGCTTGATCAGGATTACCTCGACAGGAATGAAATAG
>CBKWFZ010000508.1:0-3804 GCA_966673785.1 uncultured bacterium | reverse complement strand
TGTTGAAACACGAAACAACCGAGTTGTATTCTCCGTGAAGGATCAGGGACAGGGTATTGACCCACAATACAAGGACAAAATATTCGATCGGTATTTCCGCATCCCCGGTACAAAGCGTGAAGGCACCGGACTCGGGCTGGCGATATGCAGAGAATTTATCGAAGCGCAAGGAGGTAAAATCGCTGTGGAAAGTGAATATGGCGTTGGTAGTACGTTTACCGTTACTTTAAATGCATAGTGCTTTCATCCATAGTTGACGCGGGAATAGCGTACCACGCAGTTCCCGGGACATCAGGATAGCAATGTGGCACTGTCCGAAGACTTTCGAAATTTGACGGGCTCAGATCGCTTCAGCAAAAGTCCGGTGTGCAATCCGGCAAGGTCTCTTTACACCCTGAGCGATGCGCGAAACCCGCGTGCAGCATAATAGGACTCGGCGCCGTTGTGGTACAGGAAGACGTGTCCGTAACGCCAGTCGCAGAACAGGGCGCCCCCAAGTTTTCGGATGTCGCCCGGAGTCTGTACCCAGCTCGATGTCTTTGTATCAAATTTTCCGAACTTCTGAAGTTCCCGGTATTGATCCTCCGTTAGCAACTCGACGCCCATGGTACTTGCCATACCGACAGCGCTATCTGCGGGTTTGTGTTCCTTCCGCGACTCGAGTGCTTCAGGGTCATAACATAAACTTCTCCGGCCCTTTGGGCTCTCCGGCGCGCAATCGTAGAAAATAAACTCGCCGGTTTTCTTGTCGTAACCGACGACATCCGGTTCGCCACCTGAAAGTTCCATTTCATGCAGCGGCCACAGTTTGTCAGTTTTCGCGTCGATCCGTGCTTCGACGTCGTCCCAACTAAGACCTTTGTGCCGGTTCATATTTTTTTCAAATCGCGCTTTCAGGATGTGCAGTAATTCATCGCGCTGCGCCTGGGAGAACTTGCCTTTCTTTTTCATATTCGTGTGTAGGGTTAACCTTTTTGATCGCCTGGTGACCTTCGGGCTAATCGTCGAGTCCTTTTCCGTTCATGATCGGTGAAATCGACTTTGCCACTCGCGACGCGCGCGTCTTCGCCTGCTTGGCCGACGAAAAATAAAGCAGGTAGCCACGCTGGCGGCCGGGAGTTAGCTTATTGAAAGCCTTCCTTAAGGCAGGTAATTTATCAAGCTTTTCCCGGAATTCATCCGGCATGGGTAATTCTGTTGCTTTCTTAATCCCGGCTTTCTTTCCGGACCGTTCAAGCTTCATGGCTTCCCTGACGTATGACTTCAGCGTTGCTCTCAGACTTAGGATCTGCCGCACTTCGGTAAAGCGAATCTGGCGCGCAACCTGAACGTTGGGTGTTTGCTGGATCAGCAACTTCTTTCGATCGGTGAGCAACACGCCTTTAAAAAAGAGCAATGCACAGTAGTCTTTAAATCCGTGGATGAGCACGATATTCTTTCCGTCCAGTGTGTAGCAAGCCTGGCCCCATTTCATTTCCTCCTGCAGGCCACATTCAAGAATTGTTTCTCGGAGCGTGGTAAATTCTTCATGCCAGTTTCGGCCTGGGGCGAAAAAGGAGTGGAGCTTTCTGTTCATGGCTGTCAGTTTTCTTGCTTTGGCGGAATCAGTTTTCGGCTTGCGGGTCTGAAATACCATGAGGTTACTGTAAGTACAATAAGCAGCGAAGGTCCGAAAAATTCCACGGCAGGATCGCTGCACGCCATGTGTGAGAAGATTGCGCCGCTCATAACGAAAAAGAAACCCGCATAAGCCCATTCCTTTACAAGGGGAAACCCTGGCATGAGTACGGCGATAACGCCAAGCAATTTCCATACTCCGATGATCGTCAGGAAGTAAAGCGGATATCCGAGGCGTTCCATCATTTTGACATCTTCTTCCATGTGCATCAGTTGAACGATGCCGGTGGATGTCATCCCCAGGGATAGCCACACCTTAGCAATCCAATAGATAATCTTGTTTCGTTTGCTCATGATTGGTTGATTTGGTTGCCTAATATTTGTTGCAAGCGGTTGTGGGCCATGTTAAGTCCCTGCGCGAAAGGCATGCGAAGTTGCTCATCCCGTTGGCCCACCGTTCTGAAAATGGTATGAATCACCAGTTTGCTTGTGTCTTTCGTGAGGGCTGTGAATTCCAGAAACTCAAGTTGTATACCGAATGGCGTACCTTCAAATTCAAAAGTGCGTGTGATTTTACGGTCAGGCAGAAACTCGTGTATCGTCCCGTTGAATCGGTGCTTGTTCCCCATCGGGTCTGTCGTTTCGAACTGGAAACTTCCGTGATTTCTGTTGTCCAGCTTGAGAACTTTTGTGCCCATCCACTGCTCGACAATTTCGGGGTCGGCATAGGCCTTGAAGAGCAGCTCCAGTGGCAGGTCGAATTCCCGCGTAATGGTGAGGTCGGGCCTACCTGTGTCAGCATTTACTTTTGTTTTACGCTCCATGCGTTTACTTTTTAGATTTGTATTTTTTCATAATCGATTCGAGCTTGTTAAATCTGTCGTCCCACATCGTGCGGAAGGGCTCGATAAAGTCGGCGATTTCTTTCATCTTCCGCGGGTTCAAATGATAATAGATCTCGCGACCGGTTTGTTCCTGTCGTAGAAGCTCGCATTCCGTAAGTATCTGTATATGCCTTGATATCGTTTGCCTGGTGGAATCAAATTTTTCAGCAATGGCTGTCGGCGTCATCGCGTGCAGAGCCACCAACGTAATGATCGCCCGCCGTGTAGGGTCGGCAATAGCCTGAAAAACATCGCGTCGCATTTCCATAATGTGCAGCTATTTGACTGCAATTTAAGTGCAGCTATTTGACTGCGCAAGACTTTTTGCAGAAATTTCACGGGCATTGAATGGCAGCCTCCAGGCCTAATGCAAGCAAACAGTCCTTGCGTCCCATTGCGCCTCCGTGACTTTGCGGTGAAGTGAACTCGCATAGAAGAAGTTCCCAAACAGTCCAGGTTCCATAACCCACACTTGCAGCTTGTGGCTTGGAGCTCGCAGCTGATTCCGATCGCGTTTCCGGTTCTTCCGTCGTCCCATTGCGCCTTCGTGACTTTGCGGTGAAGAGAACACGACGGACAACGCACCCGGCATGCGGCGCTATTGTGTTTTACCTGCAAATCTGTATCTTGGTCCACGTCCTGAACCTGCATGTTACGCGTAATTGTACCTCTTGCGATACTGATCGCCCTATGTCTGGTCTGTCCTGAAAGTGCCCGGGCCGGTGACCCGGATTCATTGGTGCAACGATTTACTGTTTCCAGAAACCCCGACGAAAAAGCCGTACTCGCTTACCAGATTCTGGTTGAAAGGCTTTCAACGAATCCCGCTGATGCAAACCCGTTTCTCCTTGCCGCAGTCGCGGATACAGTCCGGGTTGGCCAAATGAACCTCGCTAATTGTTACAAAGGCCTTTCACTCACTTTCTACTATCAGGGCGCTTATGATTCCGCGGTTATGTTCGCCGACAGGGCGATATTCCACTACACAAGCCTTGAACTTCCGGAGGAAGCCAATAAAGTGGAAAAGAACAAGGCACTGTCCCTTTCCGGTAAAGGGCTATACGCGGAGGCGATCGAATCTTACATGAAGACGCTGACATTCTTCCGGTCGAAAAACGACACACTGCGGATTACCGGAACGCTTAACGATATGGGTAATACCTACCTTAAACTAAGGAATTTCCATCAGGGGCTTAAGCTGCAACGCGAAGCGCTGTACTACCTCAGATACTTTGATTCGCCGGCGACCCTTGGTAATGTACTCAACTCCATCGCATACACGTATGATATTGGGACCATCAGC
>CBKWFZ010000507.1:0-3810 GCA_966673785.1 uncultured bacterium | reverse complement strand
GGTGAGTTTGCGTTGCTTTCACCTTGCGTAGGTGTTCCTGTAATTACCAGCGTTGTGGATGCGTCCGGTATGCGGGCATAAGCCTGATTATTCAATAGCGTTGGGAAGGTAACCTTATCGATTACATTCCCGGATTTGTTTTCCAGGTACACAGTTTCCCCGGAGGATGTAAGCTTGAAATTGGTATTGAGACCGGTGTTCAGGTCGTTGGCAAATATTACCAGGTAATCATTGGCGGCAATCATCAGGCCCGACGGCAGTGTGTACTTGTTCGAAGGATCGTCATATATTTTGTATCCTGAAATATCTACCGCAGCCGCATTGTTGTTGTACAACTCGATCCAGTCATCGCCGGAAGCATAGAGCTCGTTTATGAAGATTTCCTCGTTTGCCGTTACCCCCGGATCAGGGTCTTCACCGGATTTGCAGGAAGGGAATGTCATTGTGATGAAAAGTGAACCAGCCACGAAAAGCAACCGCACGGTAGGGGAAAAATGCATTAAATGTTATCTTATGGTTAAATAATTGTAAATCCGGGGTTGAATATATTAATGAATTCCCTCTCGGGGAAATTTCCGGAAGCGGAAGACAAAAAAGCCCGCGTAGATTTATTTTATGCTATATTTCAGGGAGTTGATCCACCGTTGTGACCAAAGTCTGTCGTTATTCCGGCAATTCACGCGGCCGGCAGAACTTTTCGCGGTGAAAAAGGTTTGAATAGGACGTTATTTTTATGGAAGCCAAAATTTTGAATGCCCTATGGGGGCGTAATCCCGGTCGTTTTTACTTGTTTTTCATTTCGGCGTTGATCGCCTTTTCATGCCGCGAGTCCGATGAGCCATCGCCGGTAATCGCGAATGAAGAAAATCAATACGTAAACGCCTGGATTCAGGACAACATGGAGTATTGGTATTTCTGGAATGAAACGTTGCCAACGAAGAATGACCGCAACCAGGAACCCGACGCGTATTTTGAAAGTCTCCTAAACAAGGATGATCGTTTTAGCTGGATTCAGGATAATTACCAGGAATTACTGAACTCTTTAAACGGCATTAATAAAGAGGCCGGATTTGAATTTGTACTTTATAAGGAAAGCGCAACGTCAGACAATGTGGTCGCGCAGATTGTGTACACGAAGCCGAATTCGCCCGCGGTTACAGCCGGATTGAAACGCGGCGATCTTATCACAAAGGTTAACGGACAAACGATGACCACGTCGAATTACCGTGACATCATTCAACAGCTGAAGGAAAATCATACACTGGGAGTAAAGCCGTTGCTGGTTGGACAGGATCAGTTCGGCCCCGAAGAAACATTCTCCCTTTCGACCGTGGAATATTCTGAGAATCCGAATCATCATTATTCCATCCTTGAAGTGGATAATCACAAGATCGGATATTACGTATACACGTTCTTTTCACCCGGCAACAACTCCACCTTCGACAACGAAATGGACGGCATTTTCCAGGAATTCAAATCCGCCGGAATTACTGATCTCATTCTCGATTTCAGGTTCAACAGCGGCGGATCCGAGAGTTCGGCAAGGAACCTCGGTAGTCTGGTCGGCGCTGGAATAACATCGTCATCAGTCTTTTTCAAACGCGAGTATAACCAGAACGTTACCGATGAAATATTAAACACACCCTCGCTGGGAGAAGCCTATTTAACGAGTCTCTTCGCACAAAAACCGGCTAACGTGGGCGCTATGCTAAATGGAAACCGCGTGTATGTGCTTACAAGCTCCAGGACCGCGTCGGCAAGTGAATTGATTATCAACAGCCTTCGTCCGTACATGGAGGTGTTTCTGATCGGAGATGTTACATACGGAAAGAACGTGGGATCCATTTCGATCTACGAAGAAAATGATTCGAAGAATAAATGGGGTCTTCAACCCATCATCGTAAAAGTCGCCAACAGCGCCGGCACAGCCGATTATGCGGACGGATTCACACCGGATATTCTAAATAAGGACAACAGCCTGTACCTGTATCCGCTCGGCGATGAACGTGAAAACCTACTTGCCGAAGCAATTGCACATATCACGGGAAATACGGGATCGGGCGGTCGCGAAGGCGTCAGCGCCAAGGGTATCGGCCGGGAAATTATCATGCATTCACTTGACGTGAATTCCCGCAGTTTCCGCCTCCTGATGGATAAGTCCCAGCTGCCCTTCACCCATTAAGCTTGTTGTTCCATTCGCCGCTGGTAGGCGAAGAAGAGTCTTGAAATCGGAATCATCAGAGCCCCGCCTATCGCGAACGCGATAAAGGCAAGTCGCAATCCGGATGCATGTGAGATGTATCCGATCAACGGCGGACCGATAAGCATTCCTACTATTCCGTACGTTGCAATGATCGAGATGGCCATTCCCGGTGAATATTTTTTCGATCCTCCGGCAAGCAGATAGGTCATGGGTATAACAGGAGCTGTACCAAAACCAACGAGGCAGAACCCGACCATCGCCGTCCAGAACGACGGAAAGATCACCGCCGTCAGAATTCCTGTAATGACCAGTACAGCGCTGAGCACGTAGGTATTGCGCATTCCGATTGCATCAATAACGCGATCGGACAAAAACCGGGACGTAGCCATGAAGATCATAAAAATCAGGTATCCGAGCGTGAACACTTCAACGTTCACGACTTCCTTGAAGTAAATTCCGCTCCAGTCAAACATCCCTCCTTCACAGACAGCGGCAAGAAAAACCAGACACCCCAGGTAAATTATATAAGGATCGGGTTTGCCAAGCTGAAGGCGGTTTCCTGAAGGCGCCCTGTCTTCGCGGAGCAGCTGACGAAAAGAGAAAACCGTTGCCGCAATCCCGATAAGTGAAACGACAAGCAGGTGTACACCCATACCAACATTCATGGCGACCAGCAAGGTCGAGAACCCCACTCCGGCGATACCCCCGGTACTCCAGAGTCCGTGGAAGGAGCCGTTTATCTTCTTTTCAAATTGCTTCTGGAGCGTAATGGCCTGCGTGTTTACGGCGATGTTGAAGATCCGCATGCTGAAAGCGAAAAAACATATAGCGACAACGAGGGTAAAGCTGGAACTTGCAAAGCCGATACCGGCCAGCGCGATACACATGGCTGAAAAGCCAGCAAGGAGCGGGTACCTGCTGTCGAACCGCGAGATGAGCCAGCCCGATACAGGCAGTCCAATCAGCGAGCTGACCGGCATGAACAGCAGTATCGTTCCCAGCTGCGCATCATTGAATTCAAAAGTGCCCTTTATCGTAGGAATTCTTGAAGCCCAGCTCGAAAAACAGAATCCGGAAAAGAAAAAGAATGACGCAAGCGATATGCGTTGTTTGTGCCTGAGGTCCATCGTCCGCAAATCCACCGCGAATATGCACGGTTAGTATGAATTAACCATGCGCTTCGCTGTAACAATAACGCGGACGCCGCAGCTGCGCCGTTCAAACCGTTGCATTGCAGACACATCGCCTGTCTGTAAAGGCGGAACTCCGTGACTACCCTGCAACCGGACACATGATCCGGTACACCCATGATCAGCAGAACGAGCACCAACCGGGAATGTACCACCCGGGAATGTGTGGAATCTTCGAAAAGAAAACATGCCGGCGCGACCTGCATGCTCACACTAAACCTCAACAAGGCTCTTCAATTCCTGCGGCAGATTAGCCTGAAGGTGTACAAGTTCCTGTGAAGACACGTTTTGGCCGAGACTTCTGATCACGCCCCGGACGATCTCCTCTGTTGAGGTGTCCCATTTAAAACCCCGCCCCCGTATTGCAGTTGTCACATTCTGACCTCCACCGCGAATTCCTTAATCGTCCGGAGGTTA
>CBKWFZ010000506.1:0-3823 GCA_966673785.1 uncultured bacterium | reverse complement strand
CCAAGTCCGTTGATTGACCAACTTATACGCGATAAAAAGATAAATGTAGCCGACCTAAATGGAAAGTGGGAACAGTTTGTGATCGTTCCGGTGAAACAACCGATGAAAGGCGTCGCCAATGGACTGGTGATTGTCGGAAGTGACAAACGCGGGACCATCTTCGGCATGTTTGAATTGTCCGGAAACATGGGAGTTTCTCCCTGGTATTGGTGGGCTGATGTCCCCGTGAAGGTGCGCAAGAATATCTTCGTAAAGGCGGGAAGGCATACGCTTGGCGAACCAAAGGTGAAGTACCGGGGTATTTTCCTCAACGATGAAGCTCCTGCCCTTCGAAACTGGGCAGCGGAAAAATTCGGTGGCTTCAACCACAAGTTTTACGAGAAAGTGTTCGAGCTCATGCTGCGAAATAAGGCGAACTACCTCTGGCCCGCGATGTGGCGACCTGCGGCTTTCGCTGATGATGATCCTGAAAATCCGCGCCTCGCCGATGAATACGGAATTGTGATCTCAACTACCCATCACGAGCCGATGATGCGCGCTCATGACGAATGGAGCCGCTTTGATGGCGGTGCGTGGAATTACCGGACGAATAAGGAAAAGTTGCGCGAATTCTGGCGCGGTGGCATTGAACGTATGGGCGACCATGAAAGTGTGGTAACGCTGGGGATGCGGGGCGACGGCGATGAAGCAATGAGCGAAGAGACCGCGGTAAATCTGCTCCAGGAAATAATCGCAGACCAGCGCAAGATTATCGCTGACGTAACGGGTAAGCCCGCGGAGCAAACGCCGCAGGTCTGGGCCGTTTATAAAGAAGTACAGGATTACTACGACAAAGGCCTGCGCGTCGATGACGACATTCTCATATTGCTGTGCGACGACAACTGGGGCAATCTTCGCATTCTTCCAAAGAAGGAAGACCTTAACCGAAAGGGTGGATATGGAATTTATTATCACTTTGACTACGTCGGCGGACCGGTCTCTTACCGGTGGCTGAACGTTACCCAAATTGAACGCACGTGGGAACAAATGAACCTTGCCTATCAATGGGGTGTCGAGGATCTGTGGATCGTAAATGTCGGCGATCTCAAGCCGATGGAGCTTCCGATAAGTTTTTTTCTTGACTTCGCCTGGAATCCACGCGCGATTCGCGCAGACGACCTTCCCGGCTACTATGTAAGCTGGTCGAGGGAACAGTTTGGCGACGCGTTTGCGCAGGAGATTGCAGACATACTCGCGGGCTATACGAAATGCAACGCGCGGCGAACTCCCGAGATGCTTAAGCCTGACACGTACAGTCTTGCCAATTATCGTGAGGCCGACAGGATCGTTGACGAGTACAGGAAGCTGGCGGAGCATGCGAAAAGTGTCTACCAAAAACTTCCCGAGGATAGTAAGGCGGCGTTTTATCAGCTTGTCTTATCTCCCATAGAACTCTGCAGTAACCTTAATGAGATGTACGTCGCAGCGGGAAAGAATCTTCGCTATGCTGCGCAAGGGCGGGCTTCGGCGAATTATTATGCCGACAAAGTAAAAGAACTGTTTGATCGCGACGCGACTCTCACGCGGCAGTTTCATGAGGAGTTGCTGAGCGGGAAATGGAATCACATCATGTCGCAAACCCACATCGGCTACACGAACTGGAATAATCCGCCGGTGAACAAGATGCCCGCTGTATCGTATGTGCAGGTCCCGGAGACGGACGGCCTCGGGTACGCCATTGAGCACGGTCCGGGACCAGTATGGCAGGGAGGAATGTACGGCAGGGAATTTCCGGCTTTTGATCCGGTCAATGACCAGCATTATTATATCGAACTTTTCAACAGAGGCGCGCAACCTGTTCCCTACACGATCACTGCAAAGGAACCATGGATCAGATTATCCGCGACGAAGGGCAGCCTTCGGTACGATGAGAAGGTGGATGTGAGTATTGACTGGAAGCTTGCTCCTGCCGGCAAAGCAGAGGGACAGATCGTGATCGCCTCGGGAGACCAGCAGTATTCCGTTACGGTACGGTTGCGTAATGATCTCCCGCAGGTGGCGGGATCCGTCGAGAACAACGGTGTGGTTTCCATTGAAGCCGCAAAATTTACGCGCAAAATAAATTCGGGTGACATCACATGGGCTGTTGTTCCCAACCTTGGCCGAACCGGATCCGCAGTTACGATTGAGCCCGCAAATACGAAAAGGCAGGCACCCGCAGAGAATTCGCCACGGTTGGAATATGTGTTTACAACGTTTGGATCAGGTGAGTTGAAAATCGATACCTACCTGTCACCGACGCTGAACTATCAAAAGAATGACGGGTTGAAGTTCGCGATTTCGATTGACGATGAAGCACCTCAGATCGTAAATATGCATGAAGGTGAGACGGTACCCGATTGGGAATATCCGGAATGGTGGAATAATGCGGTCGGCGATCATATCAAGATCAAACGATCCGTTCATAAGGTGGCAAAACCCGGCGTACATACATTGAAGATATGGTTAGTCGATCCGGGTGTCGTGTTTCAAAAGTTCGTGATCGACCTTGGGGGGCTGCGACCGAGCTACCTCGGGCCTCCCGAGAGTGTTATCGTGCAACCTGAAACGAGGGCAGTGAAGTAGGTGATGACGAATGGCGATGGGCGGGCATTTACATCGCATTCAGTCGTTGTAAGTTTTGATCGAATGAATGATCTTTAATGCTTTCAAAAAAACAGGATGAACCGGTTACCCGCATCGGCAATTCGAAGAACTGACTAATAAATTTTTTGTGATGCAACACACAATGCGTTGGTACGGCCCAAAAGACCCGGTGAGTCTGTCCGACATCCGTCAGGCAGGTTGTAGCGGAGTGGTGACCGCCCTTCATCACATACCGGTGGGAGACGTATGGTCCGTCGGCGAGATCAATAAGCGACGCGCTGTCATTGAAGATGCGGGTATGTCGTGGACGGTTATCGAAAGTTTACCGGTGCACGACGATATCAAGAAAAGAAGGGGGGACTTTTCGATCTATATCGAAAATTATAAGCAAAGTCTCCGCAATGTCGCTACGTGCGGGCTAAAGGTTGTGACCTATAACTTCATGCCGGTGCTCGACTGGCTTCGTACAGACATAGCGTACACGCTTAAAAACGGGGCAAAGGCTTTGCGATTTGAACGCCTCTCATTTGTGGCGTTTGATCTCTTTATGCTCAAAAGACCCGGCGCGGAGCGCGATTACAGCGATGATGAGATTCAGCGCGCACGTGATCATTTTGCCGCCATGACGGAAGATCAGAAAAGTCTGCTGCACAGAAACGTCCTCCTTGGATTACCCGGAAGCGATGAACAGTTTACCTCCGAACAGGTTCTTGCCGCGCTGAGGGAGTACAGTGGAATCGACGCGACCACGTTAAAGGAGAATCTGATTCATTTTCTTTCGGAGGTAGTACCCGTTGCTGAAGAGTGCGGTCTTCGTTTTGCGATTCATCCTGATGATCCCCCGTACCCGGTCCTCGGTCTGCCGCGTGTCGTCAGCAACGAACGCGACCTCGACCAGATATTTGGAGCCGTTCCGTCGTTGTCAAATGGTCTGTGTTTCTGTACCGGGTCGTTGGGTGTTCGTCCCGACAACGACCTCGTTCACATGATCCGGAAGTTTGGCGACCGCATTCATTTCCTTCACCTTCGGAACACGCGACGCGATAGTGACGGTAATTTCTATGAAGCTGATCACCTTGACGGTGACACGGATATGTATAGCGTCATTCGCGAGATCTATTTTATCATGAAAAAGAGGCAGGAGGCGATTCCGATGCGCCCGGATCATGGTCATCAGATGCTCGACGACCTTGTCAAG
>CBKWFZ010000505.1:0-3825 GCA_966673785.1 uncultured bacterium | reverse complement strand
CGTCGAGGAGATAATCACAACATCGAATGGGTAGCCGATATCTGTTTCTTTTGATAGCACTGATCAGCGCCTTCACCGGCGTCGCGCAGGAACTAAACTGCAGCGTTAATATCAATGCTACGCAAATTCAGACCTCGGACCGGAACATCTTCCGCGACATGAAGCAGTCGATCGAGCAGTTCATGAATACCCGCAAGTGGACAACCGACAACTACAAGCCGCACGAAAAGATCGCCTGCAACCTCCTTATTACGATTACGAAGATGCCGTCGATCGGAAGCTTTACGGCATCAGTACAGATACAATCGGCCCGCCCGGTCTACAATTCGAACTACTCGAGCCTCGTCTTTAATTTCGCCGACCGTGACTGGGAGTTCGAGTACATTGAATCGCTTCCGCTCGAATTTAATGACAACACTTTTACCAGCAACCTCACTTCAATGCTGGCTTTTTACGCGTACATGATCCTGGGTATCGATTACGACACGTTCAGCGAGCTTGGCGGCACTCCATACTACCAGCGCGCGCAACAGGTTGTAATCGCGGCGCAAAACAGCGGTCACTCCGGATGGGCACCGCTGGGGAGTAACAGAAACCGCTACTGGATCTCGGAAAACTACAACAACACGCAGATGGCAGACCTGCGTAAGGCACTCTATAGCTATCATCGCCTGGCCCTTGACAACTTCGAAGCAAAGCCTGACGAAGGCCGTGAGTTGATCCTCAAGGCGTTGCGGGACATCCGAAAGCTGCGGGATATCAATCCAAACGCCATCATCCTGGTCAGCTTCTTCGACGCCAAGGGAAAAGAGCTTGCTGAAATTTTCTCGACAGGCAATCTGCAGGCGCGCAGGGAGGCCTATGACATCATGACTACCATCGACCCGTCGAACCGTTCGACGTACGAAAAAATGATTCAGAATTAGGCATTCCGCTTTCCCCGGACTTGCGTGGTAGCATTCCATTAACCAGATTTACCGTTCCCATTTTATCACAGTCATGAGCATACGCCAGATCCGCATCAGCTCGCCTGAAACCATACGGGCGAGAATCGGTGAATTCAAGGGCAAAACCATTCAGGTTGTGCTTGAGAGTAGCATTGCTACACTTGGTGTGCTGAAGGACATTGACGAGAAAGGGATCGTGCTTGAAAACCGGCGTCTCAAAAAAAACCGGTACTCATTCAGCGAAATCGCGGAAATCTACTTTGACCAGGTTGTCTGATGCTCAAACATCTCCTCATAAAAAATTATGCGCTGATCAGGCATCTGGAGCTTACCCCCTCGCCTTCGCTTAACGTTATTACCGGCGAGACCGGCGCGGGAAAGTCGATCATGCTCGGCGCGCTCGGCCTGCTGCTGGGCAACCGCTCGGACACTAAAGTCCTGTGGGACGAGAATGAAAAGTGTATAACAGAGGGCACCTTCGCCATCCGCGATTACAAGCTGAAAGCATTTTTCAAAGCGGAAGACCTCGACTACGATGATACGACGGTGCTGCGGCGGGAGATAAGTCCCGGAGGCAAGTCGCGCGCGTTCATCAATGACACTCCGGTAACCCTCGACGTGATGAGGAGGCTGGGAAACCAGTTGATGGATATTCATTCCCAGCATGAAACGCTCCAGCTTGGCAATCATCAGTTTCAGTTACATCTGATCGACTCCTTCGCAGGAAATGAAAAGGCGCGGGAGGCGTACTACGATGCGTGGACGGGGTTCCAGCAGGCGAAGCAGCATTTCGGAACGTTGCAGTCGCAGGCAGAAACACTCAGACAGGAGGCCGACTTCGTGCGGTTTCAGCTTGACGAGCTGCGCCAGGCTGCACTGCGCGAGGGCGAGCAGGAAGAGCTTGAGCAGGAACTGAGAGTCCGGGAACATGCCGAGGAGATAAAATCACGCCTTACCGGAATACTTGATCTGCTGTCGCGTTCCGATTTTTCGCTAACGGGAGGTTTAGGCGAAATACGAACGCAGCTTCAAAGCATCGCCTCCTACTCCGAAACCTACTCGGCAATCTTCAACCGGGTTGAAAGCCTGAGGATTGAACTCGACGATGTGGCCCGTGAGATCGAACACGAAGAAGAGAACGTCGAGTTCGATCCTGCCAGACTTCAGTTCGTGCAGGAACGACTCAGCACCATATACCGGCTGCTGAAGAAACACCGCCTTGCGACTGTCGAAGAACTGCTCGCACTGCAGCAATCGCTTGAGGACAAAGACTCGCTGACAACAAACCTTGACGATGCGCTTGAAAAATCGGAAGCAGCGTTGCGCACAGCGGAAAAGAAACTTAACGAGGTTGCGAGTCAACTGAGTTCATCGCGGCGAAAGACAGCGCAGCCACTTTCGAAGCAGCTGGTGAGTTTGCTGCGCGAACTTGGAATTCCTGAAGCCACCGTACAGATCGCTATTGAGGAAACTGAGCCTGGTCCGAATGGAACGGACCGTCCGGAAATACTTTTTAGCGCGAACAAAGGGATCGCTCCCCGACCGCTGGCTCAGGTTGCTTCGGGCGGTGAATTTTCCCGGGTTATGTTTGGCATCAAGTATATCATGACAGAAAGGACGGCCATGCCAACGCTGGTGCTGGACGAAATCGACAGCGGCATCTCCGGCGAGATCGCCATCAAACTGGGAAGCATGATGAAGGCGATGTCAGCGCGGCATCAGATGATCGCCATCAGTCACCTGCCGCAGATAGCCGCCAAAGGCGACACGCATTATTTTGTTTACAAGGATAACTCCGCGGCAAAGACGGTAAGCGCGATCAAACCGCTCGCGGGCGATGAACGTATCGAAGAGATTGCGAAGATGATCGGCGGCGCCAACCCGTCGCGTGTCGCCCTGCAGAATGCACGCGAGCTTTTGACGTTGTAATCCTGTGATACGATCGTTGTGCCTTCTGCCCGCATTGCTGGCTCCCTTCATGGCGATGACCCAATCGCGGCACCATCAAAGCCTCTACTGGTTGCGCTGCCAGAATACACTGATCTTTTCACCGCGCATCCACTGGACCAACGAGATCGACAACAGACGTTTTTTCTCACCGGATGTTCAGAATCAGCTCATCATGCACAGCCGCGTTCACCTGAAAAAGAACAGGTGGGATTTTGCAGGAGGACTCACCTACTCACTTGCGTATGCCGCCATCCCCGCGAACGGCTTCCGGTCGACGGCACATGAGGTCAGGCCCGTTGTTGAGGGAAGTTTCGAACTACCGGTTAAGCGCTGGTATATGCAGCATCGCGTTCGGATCGACAACCGGTTTCTGCAGACGGATCCGGAATCAAGTGTATTTTCAGCGTCGGATTATATAGCACGGCTCCGGTACCGCGTACAGTTTCGCGTGCCGCTGAAGATCGATGACGTTGGACATACAACGGTAAGTCTGCGCATAGGTGACGAGATCATGCTCAATCACATGGGCCATTATTATGATCAGAACCGCATTTATGCAAACCTTGAATACGTCCTGAACCGGCACCTGGCTGTTGAGGGCGGGTATCTTTTCATCGATCAGCGCCGCCTCGGACGTGATGAATACTTTAGCAGGCATGTCATCAGGTTCTCGTTGCTGCATCGGGTTTCACTTCAGGGAAGCAAGGACTGATGTCTAAAACTGCGATTTCAAATTGTCAATGCCGGTGGGACCGGAATCCGTTCAGTGATGTTCGTCGCGTCTAGGCAGGTGTTACTGACGTGTAAGAGGCGAGGCATTCGCTATATCAGCAGTGTATCAGCCATGTATGATTGCAACTGTATCAGGCCGGCGTTCCGGCGGTGATATTCCGGTCCAGGCACCCCCGGACTGGGATATTTTCAGCCC
>CBKWFZ010000504.1:0-3832 GCA_966673785.1 uncultured bacterium | reverse complement strand
AGTTTCTGCTTCCGGCGTGCTTCGTTCGTCTCGTTGTGGATAATGATACTTAAATAATAGTCAATAACCGTAGAGACGATGATGAGCGACAGGAACCGGTAATCCCACCAGCCGTAAAACAGGTAGCTTGCGAAGAGCGTGATCAACAATCGCGCCTTTCCTTTCGTTGAAAAGTAAACAATGAAGAAGATGGAAATAAATACCAGGAACGGTATACTATTGAAAACCATATCGGTCGTTAAATAAGCTCTTCTGCATCAGGTGAAAAGCGCCACAATCGCCCCGAAAAACCAAGTCACCTGTAGGCACGTTTTACAAATATACTGTTTTGTGCGAACACCGCCGAAAAGCCTTTCGCCACTTGTTTCAAACGAATGATTTTCACATGTAAGGGCAGTTAGTTTCCCGTCTGGAGCCGGGCGACCTCCCGATGCCATCGTGACAATGGATCGATCCATTCCCTCAGTCCCTGGTACAGGAAACCATGACTCAATCCCGTCCGCAGTTTTATTTCGCGGAAGCTGCTTACCGGCCGTCGTCTGAAAACGGCTCCGCAGGTGCCATGGGGATCGGTCGATTCAATTATCGATAGAAAGTGGCCATACAACGGAAGGGCTGTGTACTGCTTGTGGGTGTCGGGCCAGCACCCGCCGGTGATCACAAATTTCAATGAAGCATTTCTCAGTTGAGACGCTGCACGCAATACGATCTCGTTACCGGCCGATGCGCCTACAGTGAGGATGTGCTCTGGAGGGACACCTTCGTCGAGGAGCTTGTCGATGTCATCCGCAAGCCTCGTTGCATAAACTGAATCGGGAACGCCTTCCTGCCGGATCTCGCTGACTACAATGAATCCACGTTTTCGCAGAGAGTCAAGGATGCTGGTGTATTGATAAGGCCCCCAATCCGGCTGCGCAGTGTTGATCGCGTTGTCACCACCAACGGTCACGACGCCTCCGTGAAAGTAGAACAGGTAATGCGCATGACGTTCAATTTGATCCGGTAATTTGGACTGTGCAGCAGCAGGATTGACCAGCCAATGCAACAGCACAAACCCTGCAATGCCGGTAAAGGTGGCACGGATTATCTGTCCGCCGTGGACTTCCGTTGACATAGCTGAAGGAACAGGGAGTCAATGAAAATACGATTTTATTTTCAGATGCGAAAACGGATACAGTCAACGAGGTTATTGAACGGTATATCGGTGAACGAAATGCGGCTGATTAAGGCGGTTATAGTCCAGGTTGGTAACCCGAAACATGTTTGATTTCCGCTAATTTTCGGTCACAAAATTCAAAATGATTCAAATCACGCCTCGTAACTTGATTTGTTATTTCCATTTCTGGCGTATAGTGCTATTTTCAGGCTCATTTTGAAAAAAATCTAAACCTGACATGCATAAACCGCTTTTCCTCACTATCCTCCTTTGTTTCGCTTCACTCCTGACTCAGGCTGAGGTCAGACTCCCAAGAATCCTTGGTGACAATATGGTCCTGCAACGCGGTCAGCCATTGACCATCTGGGGCTGGGCCAGTCCCGGGGAAACAGTCAGCGTTGTTTTTAATGGGCAGCAGGTGGAGGCCAAAGCATCGCGGAAGGGGGCGTGGAAGGTTTCTCTCAAACCGATGGAGCACGGCGGACCCTTTGAGATGACGATTAAAGGAAAACAAAATGTACTGTTGCTCCGAAATATTTTGATCGGCGACGTCTGGCTGGGTTCCGGCCAGTCTAACATGGAGTGGACTCTTGAGAATACCAACGACGCGGAAAAAGAAATTGCGAAATCCGAGTTCCCGGAAATACGGCTGTTTACCGTTGAGAAGGACATGAGTTTCAAGGCACGCGATGACCTTAAGTCCGGACAATGGCAGGTGTGCGGCCCCCAGACCAGCCGTTATTTCTCTGCGGTTGCCTACTATTTTGGCAAAAAGCTTCATCTGGATCTTGATGTTCCGATTGGCCTGATTAATTCGTCGTGGGGCGGCACCCGTGTCGAGCCGTGGATCAGCTGGGATGTTATGAGCCAGGAGGAGGAATTCAGGCACATCAAACTTGAGTCATACGAAAAGGACGCCGAGAAGAATAGAAAAAACCTGGCGCGATACACCGAGGCGATGAAGTCTGACAGAGGAATCAGTGAACGCTGGTTCGACCCGGCGTCGCAGATAACCGGTTGGAAAAAAATTGCGCTGCCACAAGAGTGGTCGGGTACTGAAATCGGAAATACGGACGGTATCGTATGGTTCCGCCGCAGCGTCACTCTTGGCCCTGATGCAGCCGGAGAAGCAGTGCTCAGTCTCGGGCCTATCGACGACGTCGATGTAACATACGTAAATGGTGTGCAGGTCGGCTCGATGGATGCCTATAATAAAGACCGGTCATACGTCCTGAAGGCGGGACTGCTAAAGCCAGGGGAAAATCACGTCGTCGTCAAGGTGGTTGATCATCAGGGCGGCGGTGGAATCAACGGAAAGCCTGAACAACTTTTCCTTGAGACCAACGGAAGACGGATTCCGCTCGCCGGAGAATGGGAGTGGAAATCATCCGTGCTGACATCTGATTTTGACATCCGGAACGTTGGTCCGAACGCATTTCCGTCGCACCTCTACAATGCGATGATAGCACCAATGATTTCCTTCCCTATAAAGGGCGTAATCTGGTACCAGGGCGAATCAAACGCCGGCGAGTCGCATCGCTACCAGACTTTATTCCCGATGCTGATCCGGAATTGGCGGGAAAAGTGGGGTTATGAATTTCCGTTTTTCTGGGCGCAGCTCGCAAACTTCATGAAACCGCCTTCTGATCCTGGTGAAAGCGGGTGGGCGGAATTGCGCGAAGCCCAGCGTCTGACCCTCGCGTTGCCAAAAACAGGGCAGGCTGTCCTGCTGGACATCGGTGAAGCGGACGATATTCATCCAAGAAACAAGAAGGATGTAGGCATCCGCCTGGCACTTAACGCGCTTGCAATCGCTTACGACAAAGATGTTGTTTATTCAGGTCCCCTCTATAAATCGATGGAAGTGAACAACGGTCGCGTTGTTCTTTCTTTCGATCATACCGGTTCCGGCCTTATGGCAAAGGGCAACCGGTATGGCTACCTGCATGGTTTTACGATTGCCGGGAAGGATGGCAGGTTCTACTGGGCCAAGGCATTCGTGCAAGGCGATAAAGTGGTGGTTTTCCATGAGTCAGTGCCCGAGCCGGTGGCAGTCCGTTATGCCTGGTCGGATAATCCCGATGACGCAAATCTTTATAACAAGGAGGGACTGCCTGCATCCTCTTTTAAAACCGACGACTGGAAGTGGACGACGCAGCGATAGGATCTCTTGAATCCGGGTCCGGATTTCTGAAAAAAGAATCCGCAACTGGTGGGAGAAAGTAACGACAGGATTATTAGCGGGTTATTTTGCGCCGTGCCAAACGTTGGACGCGACTGCTTCGATGCGGGCGGATTAGTGTGAGCACACAAATGAAAACAATATGCGCATTCCAGCTTTGATAAATCTGGTCCGCGGACAGTCTCTGGCAGTCCTCTTTCTCTTCTTTTTAACTCCAGTTTTGGGACAAACCCTGATCGACAAAAAAGCCACCGCCGAGACGAGGGCCTTGTATACGAATCTTCACAGAATTTCGCGGGTCGGGTTCATGTTTGGTCACCAGGACACCGATGCGTACGGTGTGGGTTGGAAAGGTGATGCTAATCGTTCCGATGTGAAGGATGTTACCGGTGCATATCCTGCAGTACATGGCTGGGATCTTGGGAAGATAGGCCAGCCAGATAACATCGATAATGTGCCTTTTGATAAGATGTTGGACTGGATCAGGCGGACCT
>CBKWFZ010000503.1:0-3832 GCA_966673785.1 uncultured bacterium | reverse complement strand
CGTACGTTTATCTCTTCCTCGCATCCGACGAAGCCTCCTACGTTACGGGGGCACTGTATCCCGTCGATGGCGGAACAACGGTAGCCAAAGGTCCTATCGGAAAAAAAGCCGGCAAGGAGGCAAAACGTGAACCTGAAGGCAGGCTGAAGACTGAGCATGCCATGGAAGGCGCCACCGACATGAAGCGGCGCTGATGATGACTATCCCCAAGGGACCCTGACCGGTCCCTTATTTCTTTCCCGAAAGTTTTCGCAAACCTCTTGTTTCTCCGGGGCCAGCCTCGCGCACGCTGATCGCAACGCCACCACTGGCCGCCAGTCGCTGCTTCAGGCGGCTCCGCGATGTTACGACAAACTTTGTGATCGTATACTCCTGCGGATTCTTGTCGTAGCTTGCATTCGCACCATCGGCATAAACGGTTGCGATATACTCCTTTCCTTCAGGTAGAAATGAAAATGAAACATCCGCCACGCGTGGATTCTCGTCGGTGATGCCGCCGACAAACCATTCGCTTTTTCCTTTCGCTTTCCGCGCGATCGTCACATAATCGCCAGGCTCTGCTTCAAGGACAAACGTATCGTCCCAATCCACGACAACATCTTTAATAAACTGAAAGGCATCGGGAAAGCGCTCATAATTTTCAGGAAGGTCAGCCGCCATCTGCAACGGACTGTACATCGTAACATAGTATGCGAGCTGCTTAACGAGCGTTGTGTTGGCACGCTGGTTGCTGCCGGTGCCGTAGTAAGAAAGGTCGGTTTGAAAGATCCCCGGCGTGTAATCCATCGGTCCGCCCATCAGTCGCGTGAACGGCAGGATCGTCGCGTGCTCGGGAGCCAGGCCGCCCATCGCCTCAAACTCGGTACCTCTTGCTGACTCCTGCGCAATCCAGTTCGGATACGTGCGATGCAACCCGGTGGGCCGTACCGCCTCGTGACTGTTCACCATGATCTTATAATCGGCGGCGCGCTCAGCCACATGAATATAGTGGTTCACCATCCACTGACTGTCGTGATGCTCACCGCGCGGGATCACGTGACCAACATAACCAGTCTTTACCGCGTTGTAACCGTGGTCAGCCATAAACCGGAAGGCGCGGTCAAGACGGCGTTCGTAGTTCGTCGCCGAAGCTGCAGTTTCGTGATGCATGATGATCCTGACGCCCTTTGAGGCAGCATACTCCTCAACGGCTTTCACATCAAAGTCCGGGTAAGGCGTGACGAAATCAAAGACGTTTTCCTTCCAATTGCCAAACCAGTCTTCCCAACCAATGTTCCAGCCTTCGATAAGAACCGCATCGAACCCGTGTTCGGCCGCAAAGTCAACAATTCGTTTCGCCTTTTCGGTAGTCGCACCGTGGCGCCCATTTGGCGTGAATTTCGAAAAATCATCATCCAGCTTCACATTCGTTTCGGTGCTATACGCCCATGTGCTTTTCCCCGCCACAAAATATTCCCACCAGATTCCCAGGTACTTTACAGGTTTTATCCAGGATACATCGTCGTAGGCTGTGGGTTCATTCAGATTGAGGATCAGTCGCGATTCCAGAATATCCGTCGCCTTGTCGCTTACCACCACGGTACGCCACGGTGATGTAGCCGACGTTTGCATATATCCCCTGTTTCCCACCGCATCCGGCGTCAGATGGGCACTGAGCTTAAGCCCTGCGGCATCGACATTGAGATGCATTGCCGGATAGTTCACCAATGCGGCTTCGTGAATGTTGATGTACACTCCATCGGAAGACTTCATCATCGAAGGTGTTTGCACCGAAGGATTAGGAATCGGCTGCTGGGCCGAAATCTGGACAGTCGCCTTCTTTTGTAAGGAAGGAATTTCCGAAACCCGTGACGTCGTGTAGGGATATTCGTTGGTGTCGTAATCACCGGGAATCCAGAATATCTTATGATCGCCGGCAAGCGCGAATTCTGTCAGCTCGTCACTGATCACAAAGTAGTTTAAATGCTGTTGCTTGGGAAACTCATACCTGAAGCCCAGGCCGTCGTTAAAAACCCGGAACCTCAAGTGGATGAATCTGCCGTTGTTCTTCTTCTGCGTCAGCGTTACAAGGAGCTCGTTACAATGATTGCGTATGGATCGTTCTTCGCCCCATACGGGGCTCCAGGTTTCATTTATAGTATTCGTACTGGAACTCGAAACGGTAAACCCGTTTTCCAGCGAAGGCAGGTCTTTAAGCCGGAGCCCGAGTCTGCTCTCACGGATCACATCCTTATCCTTATACGTCAGGCGGTACACAGGAACCCCTTCTGCGGCAAGTTCAAAACGCAGAACGAGATTTCCGTCAGGTGACGTAACTGTCTGAGCACCTGACTGTGTGGTGAAAACAAGAATAAGCGACGCGGCAAGGCCGAATGCCGTGTTGCGTGACCACGCGACGCAACGAAGTAAAACGCTAAATTTCATAAACATGGTGATTTGAACCCGGCTGTGCGAGCCTGGTGTTGTGCAAGTATACTTGTTTTCCGCAACCGGCGAAAGGTCATCTGCTAATCTGTCCCGGTCTCGTTACTTGCGGAAGATCCGGTAAGCATACGGTTCAAGCTCAACCTGCTGACCAAGCGTAACCGGCTCATTCGTCGTTGCATCTTCCCATGCAGTCTGAAACTGCGCGGGAACAGTAAAGGTATGCGCGGCATCGCGCACGTTAACAACAACAAGAACCTCATCGAGTCCCGAAATCCGGGTAAACGCAATCACATCATCGGAAGAGTGATTGGCAAGCTCGCCATTACGCAGGGCCTCACTGGCATTACGCAACGCAAGTAACTGTTTATACTCCGCCAGTACGTGTGCGTTCAACGACCAGTCGATCTTTGTGTTGGTACCACTGAAGAACGGTAGCTTTACCGGGCAGGCTACCTCCTGCCCGTTATAAATCAAAGGCACGCCGCCCATATACGCCGTGACAACAAATGCGGATACGGAGCCATCGACGCCATCGAAGATTGCCGTCGGAGTTTCGTCCCAGGCATTGTCGTCATGGTTCGTGATCCACCGCAGGATATGTTTACCATCGCTAACCGATGCGTAGTCGCTGGCATGTGCATTGAAGAGTGTCGACACCGACGATTCCCCGTCATATAAGTCCTTGAGCTTACCGTAAAAATTCCAGCCAAATATCAGATCAAATCCGGCAGAGAACAGTTCCTTCTTCCCTCCTTCGGCAAACATCACAAGCTTGCGATCGGGAATATCGCGCAGGGTGTCGATTGCCTGTTTCCAGAAATCCACCGGGACGCCATCCGCATAGTCGCAACGGAACCCATCAACGTTCGCCTCAAGTACCCAGTACTTCATCGCGCTTATCATTTCTTTCCGCATTGCCTGGCTTCCAAAATTCAGGTCTGCAACGTCCGTCCAGTTTGTGCCTTCGGGTTGGACAATATTTCCTGAAGCATCGCGTGTGTACCACGACGTGTTTTGAATCCAGGCGTGATCCCACGCCGTATGATTCGCTACCCAGTCAAGAATAACCGCTATGTTACGTTCATGCGCTGCATCCACCAGTTCCCGAAGATCTTCCAGCGTACCAAATTCAGTATTTAACTTTTTATAGTTCCTGATCGCATATGGTGAACCCACGCTTTTCAGAACACCGGGTTCGTAGACCGGCATCAGCCAGATGACGTTGATGCCAAGATCTCTGATCTCGTCCAGCCGTGCCGTGACACCGTCAAGATCGCCGTCAGGACTGAAGGCGCGAATGTTCACTTCATACATATTAATGTCAGCTGTATTCGGAACATTCGTAAAAGGATCCCCGTACTGCACAGGCTGTTCCTCGACGACAGGTTTCGGTCCGGTGGACTTT